>NZ_JAKUXJ010000004.1:0-190006 GCF_026782895.1 Streptococcus mitis | reverse complement strand
GACCNGCTCAAACTCCGCCTCCAAGCCAAGAAAAAGGCCTGCTAGAAGAATTTGGTATCAACGTAACTGAAATTGCCCGTCGTGGAGATATAGATCCCGTTATTGGACGCGACGATGAGATTATCCGTGTCATCGAAATTCTCAATCGCAGAACCAAGAATAATCCTGTTCTTATCGGTGAACCAGGTGTCGGAAAAACTGCCGTTGTCGAAGGTCTAGCTCAGAAAATCGTTGATGGCGATGTTCCACATAAACTACAAGGTAAACAAGTCATCCGTCTGGATGTGGTTAGCCTAGTTCAAGGAACGGGTATCCGTGGACAATTTGAAGAACGCATGCAAAAACTCATGGAAGAAATTCGCAAACGTGAGGACATCATCCTCTTTATCGATGAAATCCATGAAATTGTTGGTGCGGGGGCTGCGGGCGATGGCAATATGGATGCAGGAAATATCCTCAAGCCAGCCCTTGCTCGTGGTGAACTGCAACTGGTCGGTGCAACTACCCTCAATGAATACCGCATCATTGAAAAAGATGCTGCCCTAGAACGCCGTATGCAACCTGTTAAGGTCGACGAACCAACAGTGGAAGAAACAATCACTATCCTCAAAGGAATTCAAAAGAAATACGAAGACTACCACCACGTTCAGTATACCGATGCTGCAATTGAAGCAGCTGCAACTCTTTCCAATCGCTACATCCAAGATCGCTTCTTACCTGACAAGGCCATAGACCTCCTAGATGAAGCTGGTTCTAAGATGAACTTGACCTTGAATTTTGTAGACCCTAAAGTCATTGATCAGCGCTTGATTGAGGCTGAAAATCTCAAATCTCAAGCTACACGAGAGGAAGATTTTGAGAAGGCCGCCTACTTCCGCGACCAGATTGCCAAGTATAAGGAAATGCAAAAGAAAAAGGTCACAGACCAGGATACTCCTATCATCAGCGAGAAAACCATTGAGCACATTATCGAGCAGAAAACCAATATCCCTGTTGGCGATTTGAAAGAGAAAGAACAATCTCAACTCATCCATCTAGCCGAAGATCTCAAGTCTCATGTTATTGGACAGGACGATGCAGTTGATAAGATAGCCAAAGCTATTCGCCGAAACCGTGTCGGTCTCGGTACGCCTAACCGTCCAATTGGAAGCTTCCTCTTCGTCGGACCAACTGGCGTCGGTAAGACAGAACTTTCCAAACAACTAGCTATCGAACTCTTTGGTTCTGCTGACAGTATGATTCGCTTCGATATGAGTGAATATATGGAAAAACACAGTGTAGCTAAGTTGGTCGGCGCCCCTCCAGGTTATGTTGGCTACGATGAGGCTGGGCAATTAACTGAAAAAGTCCGCCGTAATCCATATTCTCTTATTCTCTTGGATGAAGTAGAGAAAGCCCATCCAGATGTTATGCATATGTTCCTCCAGGTCTTGGACGATGGTCGTTTGACAGATGGGCAAGGACGTACCGTTAGCTTCAAGGATGCCATCATTATCATGACCTCAAATGCAGGTACAGGTAAGGCCGAAGCCAGCGTTGGATTTGGTGCTGCTAGAGAAGGACGTACCAATTCTGTTCTCGGTGAACTCGGTAACTTCTTTAGCCCAGAGTTTATGAACCGTTTTGATGGTATTATCGAATTTAAGGCTCTCAGCAAGGATAACCTCCTTCAGATTGTCGAGCTTATGCTAGCAGATGTTAACAAACGTCTTTCAAGTAACAACATTCATTTAGATGTAACTGACAAGGTCAAGGAAAAATTAGTTGACCTCGGTTATGATCCAAAAATGGGGGCACGCCCACTTCGTCGTACTATTCAAGACTATATTGAGGACGCAATCACTGACTACTACCTTGAAAATCCAAGCGAAAAAGACCTCAAGGCAGTTATGACCAGCAAGGGCAAGATTCAAATTAAGTCTGCCAAAAAATCTGAAGTAAAAACTTCTGAAAAAGAAGTATAAATCCTATAGAAAAGGAGTAGAAAATGAAAATTTTCTGCTCCTTTTTACAAAAATAACTATAAGTTCTTGACAGCTCGGCCTTTGTCCATTAAGATAATAATAAAGATAATAGATAATGAGGAAAATGCAATGGCAAATCCAACCTTTGGAGAAAAAAAAGAGAATGTAACCTACCAGCACCGTTATGGCGTATATGCTGTTATCCCTGATGCTGAGGGAAAACAAATTGTTCTTGTTCAAGCACCTAATGGTGCTTGGTTCCTACCAGGTGGTGAAATTGAAGCAGGTGAAAATCATCAAGAAGCACTAAAGCGTGAATTGATTGAAGAACTTGGCTTTACAGCTGAAATTGGTACCTATTACGGACAAGCTGACGAATATTTCTACTCTCGTCACCGTGACACCTACTACTACAATCCTGCCTACCTCTATGAAGCGACTTCTTTCAAAGAAGTGCAAAAGCCACTAGAAGACTTTAATCATATTGCCTGGTTCCCTATTGACAAGGCGATTGAAAATCTCAAACGTGGTAGCCATAAATGGGCTATTGAATCTTGGAAAAAACAGCATAAGATTGACTAAATCAAGCTACTTTATTCAAAAAGTGCTATAATAGAATTAGAAAATCGGAGGAAATGTTATGAAGCTAATCAATACGACAAACTCACACTCGCAACTTGTTAAAAGCCAGCTAGAAAGTACAGATGCAACCCTTGTTGAGGTTTATTCTGCTGGAAATACTGATGTTATTTTTACCCAAGCTCCGCTTCACTATGAAATCCTCATCTCAAACAAACACCGCGCTATTCGTGAACCTGAAATCGAAGCTATTCAAGAATTTTTCTTGAAACGTAAAATTGATAAGGACTCTATTGATGAGGCCAATATCAAAACCCTCTATTCAGAAAAATTAATTGGAATTTCGATTCCAACCAAATAAAAAATTGGAGAGTTTAAAAAGCTTTTTGGACCTTATAGTACAAAACGAGGTTCTAACTTGCTTTTTGGATCATCTCCAATTTTTTATCTTGAAATCTTATCATACAAGATTTTATAGATAATTAAGGAGACAAACATGGGAGATATCATATATAGAGAGGCAAGACTTGAAGAAAGCGAAAAAATTGGAAAACTATTAGCCAATTCCTTTCTTGACTATCCTTTTTTAACGATTTTAAAAGACGATTTGAAGAAACCTGACTCCTATCCTGCTTTTGTAGAAACATTGCAAATTCTGCTTACTAGAGTCTATATTAAAAAAGGAAACTGTTTAGTTGCGGAACAAGATGGAGAATTACTTGCAGTTGCCCTTTTGCAACAAAAGGATTTCTGTATACTATCCTATCTACGAAATGGTGGAACAAACATTTTTCGCTACATTCGACCACGAAATCTTTTTAAATACTTTGACTTTGTAAAACGTTCCAAAAAGCACTTAAAACAATCAGGAGAGTTTGATTGGTATTTGATGGCTTTAGCTGTCGATATAGAAAGTAAGGGACAGGGAATTGGCAGTACTTTTCTGACACAAGGGATTGAACCTTATGTCAAATCAAAAGGCTGTAAACACTTGGGTTTCATTACCAGCACAGCAAGAAATGCCTCATTCTACGAAAAAAACGATTATGTCCTACTAGACTTTATGGAGATAGAATACGGTTCAAGATCAATTGGTAACTGGGCATTTTTAAAAACAATGAATAAATAAAAAAGATTTGGTTCTGTGAGAAGCAGAACCAAATCTTTTTTATTATGTTAGAAACGAATCGTCTCACGTGTTTTTTCATATGAAGTGACAAAACGGTTGGTTACACCTGGTTCTGCAACTTCCAAAGCTTGCGAAATCTTATCAAATGAAGCATGGTAATCAAATTCTTTTTCAAAAATTTCTAATGATTCATTAAAGGCTTCTTGAATTCGTTCATCAAATGAGCGGTAACGGTTCGAATACTGTAGCAATTGTTCTGTCAATGTTGCATATTGAACAATATTATAGGTTTCTTCTTCAAGTGCGTCCATATCATTTGTTGTAATTTCGAGCATCCGGTTCACAGCTTCGATATTGACCCGAGCTTCTTCTAGTTCAGCCATCAACTCTTCAGTATGGTTACTTGCTGTAAAGAACAACTGTAAGAAATTCTGAGGAATACCTGGAAGATTGCGTTTTTCCATATATCTCTTAATTGTGTGAAGACGATTAACATAAACATTTGCCTTCTGGCGAGCATTGATATCATCTTTTTCAATCTGAGCAAGACGTTGACTAACCGAAACTTGTTCATCTTCAATTTCCTTCAAAGTCGCTTGTAAGTTTTCCAAACGATCTTCAAGCAATGAATAAGGTTCAGAATGTTCCTCTTGTTCAGAAGTTAGTTCCAATACAGATTCTTCTAAAGATTCTAACTCAGCTTGTAATCTATGAACATGACTAACATCCGTTTCAGATAGTAGGTAATTGTTACTCAATCGTTGAATATCTTCCACTAAAACAGCATTACTATCTTTCATGTGTTTCAAATATGTAGGAAGGGTTGCAACTAAGCCTTCAACTACTTTTTGAGCGGCGATTTCTCGTGTAAAGATATCATAGAGTGCATTGATTTCTTCTTGAACTTGAGTATTTTCATACTCAGCATTATCCAACTCTAATTGTGCAATATTTTCGTGGTTTTTCTTCAAAGCTTCATAAAGCAATTGGAAGCGAGATTCAATATCCGTTTCAGCAAAATGATAGTTAGCGTCTAAAAGCTTACGGTAACCGTCTTCCAAATCTTCCAATTGATCAGGTAGCTCTTTAGATAATGTTTTTACAATCTCTGGCAGGCGGTCAACAATGTGACTCAAAGCCAAGATATGATTTTCAGCATTATCCAAAATCACAGCAGCTTCTACTGGGTCACCTGAAGTGTTTAAAGTAACAAACTGAGAAAACTCTGATTGGATATTTTCCAATTGTTTTTCGATTTCAGATAAACCTTGGCCATATTCTTCAGAATGATCAGCCACTCGGTGTTGTAACTCTTCAAACAAGTCCAAGGTATGAAGAACACGTCCACTATTTTTAGACTCTTGTTTCTCCAAATCTGCTAAAGCATTGCGAATTGCTGCAATATCTTCTTCAATCAAGGTAATTTGACTCTCGATTTGGTCAATTTGATGACTGGCCTTGAAAAAACGGAATGAGTTGTTATAGCCTTCTGCCTCAAAAAGATTATTTTCGATATCGGCAAAAGAGTTAAGAGATAGGTCAACCCATTTTTGGTTCCACTCACGGAAAGTCACTTGACTTTGTCCAATCAAGTGCATATTTTTTACAGCTTCAACTTCATCGTTTACTGGAAGATTGTACAGCTCTTCTTTTTTCTCTTCTAAAATTGCTAATTTACTTTCATTGCGTTTTCGTACGTAGATTGCGATAGCATAGGCAATCACTAAGAAAACTGCAACTGCAATTGCAAGATATATTACTAGACTACCAGACATATTAAACTCCTTTTTTACTTGAAACAATCGTAACGATTATATCATATTTTTTAGACCAAGGGAACTACTTCTCCCGATTTTTTAGACATCAAGTGTACTATAGACGGCATTTTCTTCGATAAATTCACGACGAGGCTCAACTCGATCCCCCATCAACATATCAAAGATTTTATCTGCTTCTGCAGCATCATCCACAGAAACTCTAGCCATCAAGCGGTGTTCTGGATCCATGGTTGTTTCCCACAATTGGTGGTCGTCCATTTCACCAAGACCTTTATAACGCTGAATAGTCGGTTTGGTGCGACCTTCACTATAACGGGCCAAGGCTTCTTGGAGTTTGATTTCTTGATCTGCTCCTGGCTGGATGTATTCTTTAATCTCACTTCCAACCTTAACACCATAGATTGGAGGTTGGGCAATATAAACATAACCAGCTTCTAGGATTGGTTTCATATAACGATAAATCAAAGTTAAAAGAAGGGTACGAATGTGGGCTCCATCGACATCAGCATCGGTCATCAAAACGAGTTTTTGGTAACGAGCTTTTGAAACATCAAATTCTGCGCCAAATCCTGTTCCCATGGCTGTGAAAAGACTACGAATTTCTTCGTTAGCTAGAATTTTATCCATACTTGCCTTTTCAACGTTCAAAATCTTACCGCGAATTGGTAGGATAGCCTGGAACTCACGGTTACGACCAGATTTGGCTGATCCACCAGCTGAGTCTCCTTCGACGATGAAGAGTTCCGTTTCAGCTGGATTGTTAGAAGAACAGTCTGCTAGTTTCCCTGGAAGATTAGAAATTTCCAAACCAGATTTTTTACGAGTGACTTCACGCGCACGCTTAGCAGCCACGCGAGCTTTAGCAGCCAAAATTCCTTTTTCAACGATACGTTTGGCAATCTGTGGATTTTCCATGAGGAAATCAGAGAAAGCATCACTGAAAAGGCGATTGGTAATCTTAACCACTTCGCTATTTCCCAGTTTGGTCTTGGTTTGTCCTTCAAACTGTGGATTTGGGTGTTTAACTGAGATAACTGCAGTTAATCCTTCGCGGACATCTTCCCCTGTCAGGTTGTCTTCATTGTCTTTTAGTAACTTATTCTTACGAGCATAATCGTTGATGACACGTGTCAAGGCTGTACGGAAACCTTGTTCATGCGTTCCACCTTCATGTGTATGAATATTATTGGCGAAACTCATGACATTTTCATGGTAACCAGTTGTGTACTGCATGGCTACCTCAACTGTGATATCATCCATCTCACCGTCTGTATAGATTGGTGTATCAAAGATTACATCCTTGTTCTCGTTGATATATTCAACATAACTAGCAATCCCACCTTCATAATGGTAATGCTTGGTTTGTTCCAAACCTTCGCGCTTATCTGTGATGGAGATTTGAAGACCGCGATTTAGAAAGGCCAATTCTTGAATGCGTTTATTTAATTTATCAAAATCAAAGGTTGTTGTTTCCGTAAAGATTTCTGGGTCTGGTGTGAAGTGAACCGTTGTTCCAGTCCTATCTGTATCCCCAACCACCTCAAGGTCTGCAACAACATGACCACGACGGTATTCCTGGTAATGAATCTTACCGTTTTTGTGGACATGAACGTCTAATTGAGTGGAAAGGGCATTAACTACTGATGACCCTACTCCGTGAAGACCACCTGAAACCTTGTATCCGCCACCGCCAAACTTTCCTCCAGCGTGAAGGACAGTAAAGACAGTCTCAACGGCAGGTCGACCTGTTTTTTCCTGAATATCGACGGGGATACCACGCCCATCATCGACAACAGTAATCGAATCATCTGGCTCAATAAAGACTTGAATATGACTGGCAAATCCTGCCAAGGCCTCATCAATTGAGTTATCAACAATTTCCCAGACTAGATGGTGAAGACCTTCTTTTGAGGTTGATCCGATATACATTCCTGGACGCATACGAACAGCCTCTAAGCCCTCTAAAACTTGAATTTGACTGGCATCATATTCTTGTGCCTGCAGATTTTTAATTTCTTCTGTCATCTTATTCCTTTTTCTTACATGTCTAATACTTGTCTTAAATTCACGATACTGGTAAACAAGTGGGTAGCTAGTCCTGCAGCTTGCCCAGCTTCGATATCAATCGGTCGATCACCAATTACAAGACCAGAGTTAATCTGATACTTTTCTCTTAAATAAATCATGGACTCAGGATCTGGTTTTCTCTTAAAGCCTGAGTTAGAAGTCACCACTTCTGTAAAATAAGCTGCTATAGAGGTTTTTTCTAAAATTTCCAAGACCTGATCATTTCTGTGAGAAACCAAGAAATGACGGCCACCTTGATTTGAAATGTCTTCCAATAAGTCAGAAACTCCATCAAATAAAATAGGGTGTTCAAGCTCTCTGGCTTCATTTTCCTTGTATTTTTCTAAAAAATGATCTAAGTTGGGAGCGAATGTCTCAATCGCAAAATCAGTAGAAACCTTTAAAGCCTGATAGACACTGTCATGGTCTTGTGTGATGCCATACAATGCCAATGTTTCAACAAATGCAGCTGTTGAAGTTTCGTAATTATCCAGTAAAGTTCCACCTAAATCCCAGATATAATCGTGATATTTCATACCCTTCATTATAGCATTTTTTTATGAAAAAAGCGATGATTTCCCTGAGTTTTCCACATAAAAAAACGAGAGTTTGACTCCCGTTTTACTGATTTTTACCAAAGACATCTCGATAGAGCATTCCTGTTCGTAAAGTCTCTGCGTTTCCTCCTAATTGCTCCACCAACTCGTAGGCAAAGGCAAGGGCTGTTGAAGGGCCTCGACTGGTTGTCAAATGACCATCTACCACTACTGTTTCCTTGACATATTGACCATCAAGGATTTGCTCTTGAACGCCATCATAGCAAGTGTACTGCTTGTTTTTCAATAGCCCCGCTTGATTGAGGGCAATTGGCGCCGCACAAATAGCTGCTAGTTTCTTCCCTTCTCGTTCGAAGCTTTGCAACTCTTGAATCAAGGCCTGATTATCGCGCAAATGTGCAGAACCAGGCATACCTCCAGGAAGAACAATCATATCATAGTCTGATAAATCGCCATCAAAGACACGATCTGCTGTGACTTGGATTGCATGTGAACCTGTTACTTTCTCTTCAAATCCTACCATATCACAAGTAATATTGGCACGACGCAAAACATCCACAACTGTCAAAGCTTCAATTTCTTCAAAGCCCTGAGCTAACATAACTGCTACTTTAACCATGATTTTCTCCTTATTTGATTCGTTTTAATACAACCTTTTTCCGTTTGAATGGAACTTTTCCGCTCTTTTCTTCAGCTAGATTTGTCTGGTAACTCATCGATAAAAGCAAGCCAACACCGATCAAATTACTGATAATAGCCGATCCACCTTGAGAAATGAAAGGCAAGGGAATCCCCGTCAAAGGAAGCAAACCTGTCACGGCACCGATATTCTCAAAGATATGGAAGAGCAACATCATAATCAAACCTGTGGAAATATAGGTGTAGAACTGGTTATTTGATCTAAGAGTAATCTTCAACATACGGTAAATCAGCATGAGATAAAGGGCGATAACAAGGACAGAGCCAATAAAGCCAAAATCTTCTGCAATGACCGTGAAAATCATATCCGACTCTCGAACTGGAATAAGCAGATTAGAAGCATTAAACCCCTGACCAAATAAGCCACCGCTCCCAATGGCGATTTGTCCTTGGGCCTGCTGGTAAGTGGTTGTTTGGGCAAAGTCAAATGGATTAAGCCAAGCCAAAATACGATTGATTTGGTAGGTCGGCATCCCCAGTTGATGGAGAAAAGCACGACCATCCTTGCTGATAAAAATGGCTAGAAAACCAGCAATCCCTGTTACCGCAGTCACAAATACTGGAATAATAATTTTCCAAGAAACCCCTGATAGTAAGACGATTCCTGAGAAAATGGCTACAAAAACCAAAGCCGTCCCCAAGTCACTTTGAAGTGCCAAAAGAACTAGGACTGGAATGGTAAAAAGAATCATCCAAAATATTAACAAAAAGTCCAGTGGAACTGTGCGTCTCCATTCCTTATGTTTTTTGGTAAACTGGACAATCACACGGGCCAACATGAGGATATAGGATATCTTCATAAATTCTGACGGCTGGAATAGAGTAATTCCATTGACTGAAATCCAGTTTTTAGCACCCGTGGATGCAACTAAGCTTGGATTATAAAAGACAATCGGCAGAACCATGAGTCCCAAGCCTAAAATATACAGAAAGGGGGTCACTTTCCAAAGAAATTCTGTATTGAAGAGCATGACCACAAAACCAATCACAAGCCCCAAGGCAATCCATGCGACCTGCTGACCTAAAATGGGTAAAATATTGTTTGGATAATCATGACTAACAGCTATATAAATAGCTACCACACCGATAACCAGTAGGAAAAATACTGGCAGGAGCAAACTATAATCGACTCTAGAGTCGAGAGAACGTTTCATATGTACTAACCTTATACTTTCATACTATACTATTTATCAAAGTTCATTTAAAAATCTATCAATTGCCTCACTAACTTCAGATTGAGCGATAGTTGTAACGCTCGCTTCTTTTGCTAGAGAAGTCACTATTTGCTTGCCGTATCTTTTTCCGACGATTCTCCTATCCAGAATGAGAGTTAAAGAACGTTGGTGTTCACGTCTCATACTTCTTCCCAAAGCTTGCTTTAAACGAATAATGGCCATTGGCAACTGATAATCATAAAAGGCATTTTTTTCTTCCTGATTCAGTTCCTGATTAATCTTTTTCGTCAAGGGCTCTTGAGGATTTTGGAAAGGAAGTCTTGGTACAACTTGAATCACAAAAGGATGACTTGAAAAATCAACTCCCTCCCAGAAACTTGCTGCACCAAGCAGGATTTGTTGTTCACCTTTTTCAAAGCGTTTCTTAAGCTGATGAACATCCCCATTTTTATACTGGGCCAAGTGGCTAACTGGAAGTAAATCCGATACTGCTAGAAGCATGTCTTTAGCAGTAAAGAGAGCCAAAATCGGTTGTTGGAAATCTTGAACTCCCATCAGCAAATCAGCTACCTCCTTGGCATAGACTTCTAAGGAAGTTTCTGTTACTAGAGGAAAATCTTTGACCAAGACCACTTCTTGATCCCATTTTTTATGAGCTTCAACCTTGACAAATTTAGCTTCAGGATAACCCAAAAGGTCTGCCAAAGAAACTCTTTGACTAATCTCAAGAGTGGCCGACACTCCCAAGACTTGACATGAATCAGGCACTAAGGAAGATAGAAGAATACGGCCTGATTTCGTAGAAGAAATCTGAATTTTCTTTTGACTCGTTTCAGTTGCTTCAAGCCAGTAATCTCGGTCAGCTGTAAAATAGCGAACCAACTCCTCAAAGCCTTCTACTTCTAATTCTGAAAAATACTGGTGGAGATTGGCAAGAGAATCTAAGATATTTTTCCTAGATTTTCCAGACTGAAATTGTTCTATCAAGTAGAAGCACTCAAAGCGAATACTTTCTAATATTCGTTGCTGGACCTTATTTTGCTCGTCCAGTAAAGCCTTATCAAGCAATTCGATAATAGACTGGATATCGTAAGTCTCTTGAAGCAGATTTTCTAGAGCCAACAAGATCTTTTGAACTTCATCAATAATCAATAGACGGTCGCTGACAAATTCAGGATTATCTTCAAGTCTGGTTACAAGATAGGCATGATTGGTCACTAAAAGCTTGCAGGTTTGTGCCTTTTCTTGACTACGTTTCCAAAAATCTTCCGTCACAAATAAGCTCTGAGATGATAAATTCCCGTCATGACGAAGATCTGTCAGAAAATGTTGGTAACGGTAGAGTTGGCCAATTTCATCCAAATCCCCTGTCTCTGTCTCAGTCAGCCAGACCAAGAGTTGCATTTTAAAGCGTCTAAATAAGCGATTTTCATCATTTTCCTGTAAGGAACGATAAAAAGCATCCAACTTCAGATAATTGTGTGGTCCCTTTAAACTATGAATATCTATATGGAACACTTCCTTGAGACGTTTACCTTCTTCTTCCATGATCTGATTTTGAAGAATCTTTGTCGGAACACTAAGAACAATTTGATGCTCTTTGGCTAGAGATAAAGCGGGTAAGAGATAGCCATAGGTTTTCCCAATCCCTGTCGGCGCTTGAATCAGAGAGACAGGCTCATCTTTCAATAGCAAGCCAACCTCTTTAGCAAAATTTTCTTGATCCTCCCTCACTTCAAGGTTCAACAGAGAAATATTCTTAGAAAAACCTTGAGATAGTTTTCGTGGCTCCAGGGGAGCTCCAGTTTTCTTGAAATACAGTCCTTGAACTTCGACCAAGTCTGGAGAACTCAGGACAGATTGGCTGCGATAAATTTCTTCAATAACCAGGTAGGACTCATACAAGAGGGCGTCAGCCATTTCCAGTAAACGTTCCAAGAGTCCTTTAGGAAGTTGGGCCATCTTTTTCCGTAGAAATAAGAGTAATTCCGCAGTAGCTTGGGCATCTGAAAGGGCTGTGTGAGCGTGTTTAAGAGGAATTCCTAATTCTCGACACAATATCGGCAAGCTATATTTTTCCAGTTCAGGGAAAAAGACCTGAGCCAATTCGACCGTGTCAACACGAGGATTTCTTAGTTCATAGCCTTCAAAAAATAAATTTTCCGCCAAGAGATTGGCATCAAATCGAACATTATGGGCTACAAAAATCCCATCCTTCACCAAGTCAAAGATTTTTCTAGCAACTTGCGAAAAATCAGGTGCTTGCGCCAGACGTTGGTCTGTCAATCCTGTCAGTTCTTTGATATGAGCATCCAAGGGTTCATGTGGATTGACATCCGTCGTATAGTGATCGACGATTTTTCCGTCCTCAATCACGACAATTCCCACTTGGATAATTTTAGCCTTACTACCTGTGCTAGTTGCCTCTAAATCAACCACAACATAGCGATTACCAATCGTTTTCATTATAAAAAATTATACCAAAAAAAGGGCCATTTGGCACCTGCAAACATGGGATAATTTTCAAACTCAAGAAGGTTACTTGTATTAAAAATCCCAGCAAACAGAGCATCCTAGCCTATTAATTCTTTGAAAATATTGGAGAATAAGAAAAAATTGAGAGAAGAACTGTTTGCATCTTCCTTCTCTCAACGAATCATTTACTTTATTTAACCATGTCAGGATCGTAATCATAGAATCCTGTATCAAGGAAACGGTTTTTAGGGTGTAACTTGCGCACTTCTTCATCCAGCAAGAAAGCTTGGTCATGGCTAAAGTTACCCTCTTGAATCAAGCTACGCGCTTGGATAAAGAGTTTTGCAATCTCAACAAAGTTCTGACCAGGTGTATAGAGACCTTCTAATTTCCAGTGAGTAAAACCATGCTCTACCAATTCTGTCAATTTTGTCATCAAATCAAGGTCATTGTTGGCAAAAATGTGGGTTCCATGATTGTCTTCAAAAATAGAATAGTGACTCTCTGGGTCACTTGGCTCAGCCAAGAAGAGGTCACGCTTGCGCGTCTTTTCATCATCGATGTGCGTAAAGTTATAGTAATTTTGCAAGAGCGGACGTTTAGAATGATGGATAACGCTAGCTCCGTAAACCAAAACTTCAGCAGGAATTTCCAAAATCTCTGGCATTTTGAAAAGTTCAGCTGATGGAATTTCACGCGCCAAAACAGCCTCAGATGCACCAGCCTTTTGTCCCCAGAAGTTTATCTGACGACTGCTAGTTACCATAGTCGAAGCATCGTAGATGGTCTTAAAGGAATAACCATCGCGGTTGACCACGTAAAAGACACCTGCATCCCCAATCGTAATGTAGTCTGTCTGGATTTCTTCCAAAAAGTCTAAGAAAGGCTTGATACGATCCATCATATCTTGGTGCATGAGGGCGTTAACCGCAACAATCAATTCCTTACCTGCTTCATGAACCACCTTAGCAATTTCACGCAATTTGTCATGACTAAAGGTTGTTGGCAGACGAAGGCCAAAATCTTTCTCACCGACATAGATACGGTCTACGCCAGCTTCGAGCAGTTGTTTAACTTGTTCAATACTTTCAGCAGTTGCTGTAATGATAATCTTTTCCATAAGAAAAATTATACCACATTTCCGCAAATTCATCTATGAATACAAGTTGTTTTAAAAAAGAGAATCTAATTTAGTCACTAAAAAAGTGAACTGATTCTACATAGTCACTCTTTCATTAGTTATCTACTTTTTTTCAGTAAGGTGTCCATCGTTCATCACATAAACACGGTCCACCTTATCTAGAAGACGAGTATCGTGCGTAATCATGACAACTCCTTTACCTTGTTCGTGGGCAATGGCAGCCAACATCTCCGTTACTTGGTAGGCACGCTGGGTATCCAGACTGGCTGTCGGCTCATCTGCAAGCACAATGCTTGGATTGTTATAGAGCGCTCTAGCAATCGCCGCACGTTGACGTTCGCCACCTGATAAAGCCTTGGGATACTGATCTTGTACCTTTTCCAAATCCAACAAGTCAAGTAACTCTTTTCGATCACTTTTACTATTTTTTCCCTTATCCAGTCTGTCAATCAAATCCAGCTGTTCTTTGACCGTTAGAAAAGGAATTAAGTTTGAAGCCTGAAGAATAAAGCCAAACTCTCTAAAACGGAGGTCTGTTTTCTCCTTCTCCGTCAAACTGCCTGTTTCCTTCCCCTTTACCAAAATCTTTCCACTCGATACTTCCTGAAGTTGTCCTAGAGTCGTTAGAAAGGTCGTCTTTCCAGAGCCTGAAGGCCCAACGATAGCTACGAACTCTCCCGCATTCAGCTGAAAATTCGTCTCATGCAGGGCCACGACTTTCATCTTTCCTTCCCCATACGTTTTTGTCACTTGAGTCATTTCAATTAATGCTGTCATACTATTCTCCTCATCATTCTGCAATCGCAGTAATCGGGTCCACCTTTAGCAAGCGTGGAAGTGAAATGACACCACCTAGCATGGCCATCAAGCAAATCACCAAGCTTAGGACAGAATAGGCTAACCAACTTGGGTAGAAAAAGAAGGTAGCTGGCAAGACTAAAATCACTCCTCCAATAGCAAGCAAGGCTAAAGCGATCCCCATACCAGCTAGGAAGAAGATTTGACAGAAAAGAGACCATACAATGGTTTTGATCTGTATTCCCTGAGCCCGCATTATTCCATAAAGTCCTAGTTTTTGTATGGTAATGATATAAACAAATATACCCACAATCAAGCCTGTGATGACAATCATAGCAATAATCATCCCTGAAAATACATTAACCTGAGGTGTGTAACCAGGAATTTTCGATATCATTTTTGGAATAGAAATCTGTTTCAATCCATCGCCAGCCACTTCTATATCATTTTTCAATACCAAGGCAGAGATCGATTTATTAGATTTTAAAGTTCCTTGTAAGGTCCAATAAGTTGTCAAACTTGTAAACACAACAGGCTCAGTAAAAAATTTATTTCCTTGAGTCAGCCCTACAATCTTGTAACTTGGCTCGCTTCCATTGAGCTGAATGGCATCACCTAGCTTGATTCCATAATTCTCAAAGGACTGATCAACGACCACTTCGTCATCCCCTTCAGGATAACGGCCCTTCGTCAAACTAGGAGAGATAAATTCGTCCCATTCTTGAGCAAAGATGGAAACATTGACCTTTTCGCTATCATCGACTAGATTTGTCACAGCAAACATATAGCCCAGTGGGGCTGCCTCTTTAGAACTCTTATCCTTGTAGTCCTTTTCAGGAATAAAAGATGCCGTCAAATTATCATTTGCGTAGTCAGATAAAACCACACCCGTCGCTTGCCAATTATCAATAGCGGCTCGGTTGTTTCGCACAAGACCAAGAGCTAAACTGGTCATAAAAAAGACCATGAAAGCGATAAGAAAAATGGTAGTTAAAATCAAACTATATCGAAGTTTGTTTTGTAATATTTCTTTGATAGCAAGATACATGCTTATCTCCTTTAACTTTTCCAAGAGGTATCGATTAGACACCCCACTACTATAAAAATAGGAGACAGAAAATCTGTCTCTGTATTCAAAACAAATCTCACTAATCAAATTAAATAAAATCAAGAAAATAAGGAAACAAATTTTCGTAAAAAAGAATCATTTTGTAGCTCTATTCCCTTGCGAATATAAACAATTATGAATATTAATAAGTATTTGGTGTCCATCCATCCTATCATTTTCACATTATGGTGTCAAGAAAAGTGATTTTGAAAAGGGACTTTATTCTTATTGTAACCTTTTTGTAATAATTCTCTGCTGAAAAAATGATAAAATAGGTATGTACTGTTAAGGAGAGAATAATGCCCGTAAGAAAATTACAATCCTATGAGGTAGACTATCAAGAAGAATTAAGCCAGCAGGTTCCTCGCTATCAAGATTATACACCTGAAGCGCAATCTGATACCAATCTCAAGGAAATCCTATTTTTTGTTAATATCGCTGTTTTTTGTATCTGTATTGCTATCTTTAGTTTTATCTTTTTAGCATTAAAACTATCAACTGCTCTTGCATTTGCCGCAGCAATCGGATCCAGCTTACTTGTTTTAAAAGTTCAACGGTCTATCATCAAACGAAAACGTAGAAGATAAATCCAAAATATCGCCCCGTCTGGAGCGATATTTTTATTTTTTCTTTTTAGATGGTGTGTGGATGGCAATCTTCACTTCAAAGATTGTTCCCTTTGGTTTATTATCTTTAACAGTAATGGTTCCTTTTAGGGCATCTACAATTTGTTTGGCTAGGGATAATCCTAAACCAAAACCACCTTTTTGACGGGTTCTAGCCTTGTCCACTCGATAAAAACGATCAAAAATTTTCTTCTTATCTTCTGCTGAAATACCGACTCCATTGTCGGAAACTAGCAAATAAAGATTACGATCAGTCGCTGAAATCATAAAATCAATTTCACCATCCTCCTCAGTATATTTGATAGCATTATCAAATAGGATGGTCATCAGTTGTTTTAGTAAAAGCTGATCTGTGACAATAGTTCGATGGATCCGATTTTCAAAACGGAAGACACGGTCATTTTCAGAAGCAATCATCTCATAGTTTGTGAAAGTCGTATTGAAAAAACTAGTTGGAACTTCTGCTAGTTCCGGCTTAATCCCATCATCTCTACGAGCTAAATTCAACAAGTTCGTCGTCAAAAAACGCATATTTCGGACTTCTTCCAAACTAGATGCAATGCTTTCACTCACATCCATAATGGTAGCTTCTGGCTTACGGAAAAGGGTCTCTAAACGATTTTGCAAAACTGCAAGTGGAGTTCGTAACTCATGACTGGCATTTTCCACAAAGGACTGTTGCTTCTGCATGCTCTCAAGCAGAGGACGAACACTGACCCTAGCTAGATAGAGACTGGCAAGCAAAGACAGAATCCAGAAACTTGCCATCACAACCACAATCAATTGCTCATGCTTTTGACTGGCCTGCTCCAACTGACTGGTATTTATCAAGACAGCGGCATACTTGATATTGGTTGATACCGAACTAATATTCGTTTCCATCAAAATCATGCGATAGATTTCTTCCTGTCCATAGCTATTAAAAACTTGAATCTGATAGATATGACCTAGTTCTTTTTTCTCTAACTTAATCTTATCCAATCCCAAAAATCGATTTCCAGAAAGGAGCTGGGTAAAATTCTTATCAAAAAGAATAACCTCCGTATTGGAACTGACATTGGGTTTCACCTCAGTCTTGCTAGTATCTGTAGCGGCATTCTCTAAATCTTTAATCTCTTCTGTTGCCCTATTTACAGCAAGCTGAATAACTGCTTGAGGATTTTCACTCAGCCCATGAAGCTTATCATCCACCGAAGTATAAAGACTCGAGTGCATGACCTGTAAAATAATCAGAGTCATGGTAGAGAAAATCAGAGTGAAGACACCAAAGTTGCGGATAAAATAACTAAAGTCATCCGCATACCATGTTTTTTTTAGTTTACTGAACATCTTTTAAAATATACCCAACACTGCGCAAGGTTTGCAAATTCTCTGCAAAAGTGGTTCCTTTTAATTTCTTACGGACTTTTGAAACATAGACTTCGACAACCGAAATCGTTGTATCACTATCAAATCCCCATAGACGATCAAAAATCTGAGTCTTAGGCAAAATAACATTTTGATTTTGAAGGAAATAGACTAATAAATCAAACTCTTTCCCCAGCAATTCGACAGGAGTATCTTCAATCTTAACGGTATTTGTTGACAAATTAACTACAATATTTCCATAAGTCAAGGTGTTTTCATTAAACTTACCTGAACGTTTGAGAAGGGCTTGAATCCGCATTTTGAGTTCTTCTAGGTAGAAAGGTTTAGTCAGATAATCATCTGCTCCCAGTTCAAATCCATGTCCCTTGTCATCCAAGCTTTCCTTGGCAGTCATAATCAGAACTGGTGTCATAATTCCCTTTTCACGCAATTCTTTCAAGACTTGGAAGCCATTTTTTTCAGGTAACATCAAATCGAGCAAAATCAAATCATAGACTCCACTCTCAGCTTCGTAGAGACCTTCTTCCCCATCAAATACCTGCATAACATCCGCAAAATCGTCTAAAAAGTCAAATACTGAATTTGATAGGCCTAGGTCATCCTCAACTAATAAGATTTTTATCATGAGAAACTCCTCCTTATTAAAACCATTATACCAAATTTGCCTTAAAAAAAACTCAACTCTCTGCATTTTACATGAGATAGCTGAGTTTTCTTTTTATTTTAGACTTATTTATGCATTTCCGTATTGAAGAACGACTGCTTCCACTGCAGCTTTTTCACGGTTAATCAAGTCAACACGCGCTGCAATTTCCTTGATTCCCATACCGATGTTACGGCTAAGAGCAAGGTCAGAAAGTTGCGGCTCAAAGAATTCCTTGTACTCTGCCAAACGTTGCTGAGTCTTAAATACGTGTGCAGGAAGGATAACAAAGCTATCAAAGCTCATATCTCCACCAAGAGCTGCCTTAATCCAAGCCCAGTTTTCACGCGCCCAAGACCATGCTGTTGCCTGAGTTGCTTGATGGCTTAAGAACTGGAAGTACCAAGCAGACAAGTCTTGTGGTTTGACCACAAATTTGTCCTTCCAAGAAGTAATCAAGTTTTGGATATTATCCGCATCTGTACTGTATGCAAGAGCGGCTGCCAACTGACGTTTAAAGACAGCATCTGTTGCGTGCGTATAAGTATCAAGATAAAGTGCTAACAAGTCTTTGGTCTCATGATGTTTCATCTCATTGATCAGAACTTGTGAGCGAATAGCTGCTGGAAGTCCTGCAAGCTGATCCTTGTGAGCTTCGAAGATTTGGCTAGCGACTTGGCTAGCTTCTGCATCATTTGAGCGAATCATCATAGAAATAGCTAACTGACGAACCAATTCATCCTCATCTGATTCTCCGTCTTTAGCTGCAAAACCAAGACGGTCATAGTTGTGACGAGCCAATTTAGCAACCAATACTTTGAAGGCTCTTTCAGCTTCTGTTCCTTCATCGATAAAGCGCTCAAGGGCAAAAATTACTTCAGAAACAGCTGAAACGACAAGGTAAGATTCTTCCTTAGCAAGTTTATCAAGAACTGGTAGCAAGTCTGCATAAGAAACGTGCCCTGCTTCAGCAAGCAAACGACGTTCTTGGACGATTTGCAATTTGCTTGTGTTATCAAGATCAACTAGGTCAGCAAGAACAGCATCTAACAAGTCTCCTTGATAGTCTGTAATGTAGTGGGCTGTATTTTCTGTGTTGAGACGAAGTGCTGTTTTGTTTTCAGCAAGAAGAGCTGCGTAGCCTGGAATTTCGATGCTTTCAGTTTCAAGTGTATCAGGCAAGCCTTTCCAGTTGCTATTGAGTGGCACCACCCATAGACGGTTCTTATCTTCGTGCTCACCGATAAAGAATTGTTTTTGTGAAATCTTCAAGACATCATTTTCAACTTTGACAGTAAGAACTGGGTAACCAGGCTGTTCCAACCAAGAATCCATGAAGGCTGCGACATCACGTCCTGACGCTTGACCAAGGGCATCCCAAAGGTCACTACCAATGGTGTTGCTGTATTGGTGTTTTTCAAAGTAAGCGTGCAAACCTTTAGCAAAATCAGCATCGCCGAGCCAACGGCGAAGCATGTGCATGAGACGGCTTCCTTTGGCATAGACGATAGCGCCGTCAAAGAGCGTATTGATTTCATCTGGATGTTTAACTTCGACGTGGACAGACTGAACACCATCAGTCGCATCGCGTTCAAGAGCGTGAGGTACTCCACCTGTTTGGAAATCTTCAAAGATATTCCAGCTTGGTTCAATAGCATCCACACAGACGTACTCCATCATATTAGCAAAGCTTTCATTGAGCCAAAGGTCATCCCACCATTTCATAGTTACGAGGTTACCAAACCATTGGTGAGCCAACTCATGTGCCACAACTAGGGCAACTTGTTGACGACTGGCAAATGTAGAGTTTTCATCTACAATTAAGCAAACTTCACGGTAGGTCACAAGACCCCAGTTTTCCATAGCACCTGCTGAGAAGTCAGGAAGGGCGATGTGGAGAGATTGAGGGATTGGGTACTTTACTCCGTAGTAATCTTCGTAAAACTCGATGGAGCGAACGGCGATATCCAGTGAGAAATCAAGGTTTGATAGTGGATGAGCTTTGGTTGAATAAACACCTACGAGGGTACCGTTTTTAGTTTTAGCCGTCACACCTTGCAAATCACCCGCAACAAAGGCTAACAAGTAAGAAGACATGCGAGGTGTTGTTTCAAACTTCCAGATACCTGTTTCCTTGCGGTTTTCCACATCAATCTCAGGCATGTTTGACAAGGCCACTTCACCTTCTGCTTGGTCAAAACGTAGAGAGAGATCAAAAGTTGCCTTGGCTTCAGGCTCATCCACACATGGGAAGGCTTCGCGCGCAAAATGGCTCTCGAACTGAGTAGACAAGACCTCCTTCTTCACTCCATCAACTGTGTAGTAAGATGGGTAAATCCCTGTCATGTTGTCTGTAATTTTTCCTGAGAAAGCGATAACCACTTCAACTTGACCTGCTTCCGCAAGTTCAATATGAAGGGCTTCATTGTCATGATCAACCGTAAATGGGCGAGCTACCCCCGCAACTTCTACAGAAGCGATTTCCAAATCTTTTTGATGAAGGGAAATGCGGTCACTCTGTGCTTGACCACTAATAGTCACCTTTCCTGAAAAAGTCTTGGTCTCACGACTCAAATCTAAAAATAAATCATAATGTTCAGGAACAAATTGCTTAATAAAATGTTCAACTGCTTGCATAGTTTTCTCCTATCTAAGTTTAAGAGCTAGAGCTCTTCTTCAAACAAACTTATTATATCATGTTTTGCTTAAGAAAAAAGGATTGGGCGGCGATTTCCAAAACTTTCTTCCTTCTAATAGTCTACAGTGGGTAGATCTTGCGAAATTCTTCTAAAACAACCTTGCTTTCAGGTGTAAAAGTCAGTCCTGCTTCTCTCAGCCACTCGGCGAAACAATCCTCATGAACCTGACGCCAATAGGCTAGGGATTTGTCACCTTCCCCTTCCTTAAAGGCATGTTGAGCAGAAACTTGATTGAAGGGCTGGACAATTTCGACAATACAGACAGCCTGATTTTGACTATCTAAAATGATGTCAAAGATGACTTCTTGCGGAAGGGGGTCATCTTCTAGTGCGTAGAGATCGTAGGCTGATGCTGTTGCAGTCTTTTCGCCTCTTAAAACCAAATCTGCTAAAAGGTCTGGTTCCACTCCAAAAGCCCAAGCATCGATTTCATCTCCTATAGAGGGGTTAATTTTCTTGTATTCTTTCCACATTTGTTGCGGTGTCATGGGCGCTCCTTTGTAATTTTTTACTTTCTTCTTTTATGTGTTTAAGATGATCTGCATGGTCAATCTCTAAATTAAAAATCTCCGGAATAGAGCTGTAATGGAGAATGCATTCGATACCCATCTGATTCATTTTTTGTATGAAAGAAGTATTCAGATAGCCTGCTACAGCAAAGTCAATCTTTTTCGTCCTTACTTTATCCTGCATCTGTCTTAGCATATCTAGCATAATGGGATTTTCCATATCATGCCATTGACTGTTTCTCACAGTCGCAAAAACAAATGAAGTCAAATCATTCATTCCAACTACAATCTTTGAAATACCAGTTTCCAGTATCCTGTCCAAGTCAAAATAAGCTGACGGTAATTCAATCATTGTTCCAACTTTTCCAGTAAAACCATGCTGGCGCAATACTGTAATAACTTGCTTTAACTGCTCAGCATCATTGACAAAAGGAAAGATAACAGATAGATTGGGATTGTTTTGATAAACTTCTGCAACGACATGTGCTTCAGCCTGAAATTCATCCGGACACGCCAGCAAACGCCTAGTTCCTCTATATCCAAATAAGGGATGATTTTCATCAAAATACTCTTTAGTCCCCTTTAGACAATTAGCTTCTGTATTCGTTAATTCAGAAAAACGATACCAAACTTCTTCATCTGAGTACAGGGAGCAGATAGTCTCTAGATAATCATTTACAAATTGCTGACAACTTGCTAATATGATGTTTTGATTAAGCTCTCTCAACAAGTATTCCCCACGAATCATGCCAACGTGGTGCAATAGTTGAGGATAAATTTTTTCAAGAATTTTTTCGCCACTAAGGGCAAGTTGATTTCTCATCATTCACCTCGTCTTAAAAGATACAATATCAGATATCATTATATGAAACTTTCCTCTAGTTCAAAAGCTTCATAAGGTTCAACTAACTCATATCCTAAAAATTCTGCTACTTTTTTGGAAGCCTCGTTATGAGCATCCCAAAGTGGAAACATATCTCTATTTAAACTCTCTAGAATCATTGCAACACCAAGTTTTTTAGCAAATCCATTTCCTTGTTCGTTTGGTCTAGTTGCAACTTCCACTTCAACTGCTCCACGGTAAACTAACCCTGAGGAAATCCCAGCAATCAGTTCATTATTTTGAAGAATCACAAAGCCAAATCCACCTTTTAAAACAAAATCCTGATAGGACTTAAAATCGCCCTGTAAATCTTGTGACCATTCTTCCTCAGAAAAACTGTCATAAATATGATTATCAATAGGCACAAAACATACTTCCTTCAGGATCAAAGTAGATAGCATCACTTAATTCAGGCATTTTTTCCTCCAAAAATACCAAAGCTAGCGATTCCCAATCGTAGCCATTTCCTTCAAATCCCTCCTCTTCTCGAGTATCAAACACTTCCTGTCTGTATTCTCCATCAGGCTAATAAATGAGCGACCCGCGAACATTTTGAGGATCCTCATCATAAACAAGCAAGTTAAAAGGGGAAATTTTTTCATTTATGTTTTCGTAATCTATCATTTCTTAACTCCTTTTTTTATTGTCAATGAAACTGCAACATTCTAGCTTTGTAACTAGGGTTCAAATGGCATGAAACTATCATACTGATTATAATAATTTAAAGCCTCGACCAAGTCTTGGCAACTTGCGTCTGGCTTTTCCTCAAGTGCAATCGAGAGAATATCAAGCAACTGCTCTCCATAGTAGACTAGCTGGAGATTTTGCTCTGCTACGTCAGCCAGGTAGACATCACAGTCATCTACTACATCCGGATAATCTGACACCCAATAGAGCCTATCTAGTGCTAGCTCTCCATCCTCCTTGCCATAGAGGCAAAAATCATCTGAAGAAGACTCGTCCGCGCGCACCTGCTCGATGATCTGCTCTACTGAAAATTCTTGGTGTTTCCGCATCTCTTCTCCTTCTTAGTCTCATTCTTCAACAAAAGAATTCAAAAAATCCTCAAAAGATGGCCATTGACCATATAACTCAGCTTTTTCTTCCAAAACTTAGAAGTAAACCTTTCCAAAGTCCTCTTCCCTTAGTGAAAGAGCATAGTTGCCAGATCCAGGATCATAGGCGAAATGAAGAAGGGCTGTTGCCTTAAATCCTTCAGGTATAGCCTCATCGTCAAATCAGGTAAGAGACTTCCTCATCTCATCAAGTGAATCAAAGGAATTGAAAGGAAAGAGATGACGATCATCGTGGACACCCCTTACTTGGGGTTGACCACCGTTGTGCTTGAGATAAAAGTCCAACATAGTTTTTGGCAATTTCTTCCCAAGAATCTCCTCAAATTGTAAAAAATCTTCTTTTGAAATCGGTGAATCTGCATCTAGCACTCTAAACATGATTTCTCCCTACCAGTTTTACAACTCTTCCTCTAAACTCTTATCAATAAAGTCATAGACATTTGCAGCAATTTTTTGCATTTCTAAGGAGCCTAAAGCACCTAAGTCATTTTCATAAATGCAATCATCTGTATTTTTCTTGATAAAGTAGGCCAAATCTCCTTCCTGTCCAATCATAAAGTAATCTGGTTCTACTTCCTCAATCTGATAAGTTTCATTACGCTCTTTTAGATCCTCTTTGGCATACAAACAGATACCAGTATCTCCAATTTCATAGGGGTCAATCTCTTCCCACTCTGTTAAAAACTGATAGTAAAGATTGGGCAAGACAAATCCAAACTCATCTCTTTTCATGGCGCACCTCCACATATTTACAAAATAGCAACTCTGCTACTTCAAGCTCCAGCCACCATCAATCATCAGGATTTGTCCCTGCATGGCGCTTGCTTTTCCACTTGCTAAGAAAAGGCTAATCTCTGCTATTTCCTCTGGCTTAATCCAACGTTTGATTGGTGTTTCACTAGCAACCCAGTCAGCCAATCCACCTGGCTCAAAATCTGCAGCAGTCATAGCTGTCTTGACTGCTCCTGGAGCGATACCAAATACCTGAATTCCAGCTTCTGCATAGTCTAGAGCCAACTGCTTGGTGAAGCCAGCTAAAGCATGCTTAGAGGAAGTATAGGCATGACCACCTCCACCAGCTAGGCTTGAAGCAATGGAGCACATATTGATGATGATTCCTTTTTTATTCTCCAGCATTTGCATCAAATAATAGCGAGTCAACTCAACAGGAGTCATATAATTAATTTCAAAAATTTCTTGAATTTCCTGCGCTGTCTGTTCCAAAAGTGGTTTGTAATCATCCAAAACTCCAGCAGTATTGCACAAAACATCCACCCGAGGACACCAGTCAAAAATAGGCTCCAAGTTCAAGGTCAAATCTCTCTGTAAAAAGTGGAAATCACCCTCTAAGAGTGGATTTTCACCTTGGTCCACTCCATAAACTTGATAGCCATTCTCTAAAAAGAGGCGAGCTTGAGCTAGGCCGATCCCTGAACTCACGCCTGTAATGAGTACAAATTTAGTCATGCACTTCTACCCAATCCGTCGCCAAAACATCACAAGGTGTCGGACTCCACATGGAAAAACCTTCCTCTTCTCCAGATACGTTGATTAGGAAATAAGGTGTCACTTCAAGTGCAACCCCGTTTTGTTCAATGGTGTCAAAAAGTTGGACATAGTTTTCAGCACCTCCCCAACCAGTACGTACATATTTTTTCTTAGCCTTTAACCCAGGCAGGATTTCTTCAAATGTCATGTTTTTCTCCTTTGATTCTACTTTCTTCATTTAATTATAGCAAAAAACCGCTTTGCAACGGCTTTTTGACTGTGATTTATTTACATCTGCTTCTACTTACGGCAAATTATTCCCTGCTGCAAGATAAATTTCATACCATTCTTTTCTTGTTAAGCTAAAGTTTCCCGCTTGGCTAACTTCTCTCAAGTGCTTAGGATTTGTTGTACCTACAACTGCCTGCATTTTTGCTGGATAACGCAATATCCAAGAAATAGCAATAGTTGAAGAGGTTACTCCATATTTAATAGCTAAACGATCAAGTACTTGATTTAAAGCTTGAAATTTCTCATTTCCAACAAAATTCCCTTTAAAATACCCGAATTGTAAGACAGACCATGCTTGAATGACCACATCATGTAATTTGCAATATTCAAAAATGCTGCCATCTCGCATAGCTGCTTGACTATCTTCCATATTAACATGAAAACCTGATTCGAATCCTGGTGTAAAAGCCGCACTCAATTGTAGCTGATTAACAGCTAACGGCTGCTTGACATCTTTTTTAAGCAACTCCATCATCATAGGATTTTGATTAGAAACTCCAAAATCTCGGACCTTACCTTGTTTATAAAGAAAATCAAAGGCTTCTGCTACTTGGTCAGATTCCATCAAAGCATCTGGTCGATGAAGGAGCAAGCTATCTAGATGATCAATCTTCAATCTTTGCAAAATTCCGTCAACTGATTTTATAATATAGTCCTTAGAAAAATCAAAATAGGTAAATTCTTCAATGCGAATGCCACATTTGGACTGAATCCACATCTTTTCTCTTAAATCTGGACGATTTTTTAGGACAAGACCTAACAGTTCTTCACAAAGACCACGACCATAAATATCAGCCAAGTCAAAAGCATTGATTCCAACAGACAGTGCTGTTTCTACAAGCTCTTCAACTTCTTTTACAGACTTATCTTCTATTCTCATCATTCCGAGAACAATTTCTGATAATTCTTTGTCATCTTGTCCAAGAGTTATGTATCTCATCAAATTTTTCTCCTTTAATTTCTAACATTCTTCCCTTCATTATAACAAAAAACCGCTTTGCAACGGCTTTTTGACTATATTTCACTCCATTTTATCTTCTTAAACCCACGGAAAAAGAGAAAGATACCAAGAAAGAGAACAGCTAAAGGAATAATCTTTGTAAGAAAAACATTTGAAATTCCCATCCACTCATAGTAACGGAGCAGAGAACCCACCACAAGATGGGCAATAATCATACTGACAAATGGACGAAAGACCGCTTCTTTCCAATTCCAAATACTGATGACTAGGGAAATCGTAAAGACAGATAAACTATCCCAGGGAGCAGGAAGATAAAAGGCTCCTTCTTGTATGAAGCTTGCCATTCCTACATATCCCAGAACAACTAGCAGAACAAGAATCCCAACGACAATATAGGTACCAATTTTCATTTTAGGAGAATCTTGGACTAAACTTCTTCGTAAAATTGTAGCCACAAGCCCAAATCCGACCAGAAAAAGAAGAAGTTGGCCTAAAAACGTAAGCAAATTGACTGTTAAGAGAGGACCTTTAGAAAAATCACCTAATAGTTGATAGTAGCGTAATACTGCTAAAACAAGAATTGGCGTCAAAAGGGACTCTTTGATAGAACTGCGAGGTGCTTCCTTGAGCATCTCTTTCATTATTTTTTTAGGATTCTTACCTAGATAATCTTCTGCACTCATGCCATCTCGTTCTGCTTCTGAGAAATCAAGCATCATCAAATAAATCTGCTCTCTGAGATAGTCCTCATCATAGAGAAATCCAGCAAGATTAAAACTATCCCACAGTTCCTCAAAATACTGCTGATTCTCCTCAGAAAACTGATGCAACAAAGCGCTTGTTTCTTCATAATACTTTATTTTCTTCATGGTTTTCCCCCCTTCTTAATCCCTTCTACTTTTTGACTCAAATCGTCCCATTGTTGCCAAAAGACCGAGACACGCTCTTCTCCTTCTTTGGTTAACGAAAAATACTTCCGATCTGGACCATCTGGAGACGGACGCATGTCGCCTCTTATCCATTGATTTTTTTCTAACTTTTGCAACAAAGGATAAATAGTTCCTGGAACGATAGTATCAAATCCAGCCTCTCGCAAAGTCTGAACCAACTCATAACCATACCGCTCTTTTTGACCAATCATATCCAAGACACAACCTTCAAGAACACCTTTTAATAGTTGAGTTTCCTTCATTCCTTCTCCCTTCTAATCTATTCTGTAATACCTACTAGTAGCTTCATCTATAATATACCACTTTCACACTAGTTTGTAAAGCATAATAGTTAAAGAAAAAAACAGAACTAGCATGAACTAGTCCTGTCTATTTTTACCCAATCACACTTCCATTCGGTACAGCTGGATCAACTGTGAGAAGGGTTAATTTTCCATCATGTTCAGCTGATAGGATCATCCCTTGGCTGACATATTTCTTCATCATTTTACGTGGTTTGAGATTGGCAACGATTTGAACTTTATTGCCGACCAATTCTTGTTCGTTTGGATAGTATTTTGCAATTCCTGAGAGGATTTGACGATCTTCACCATCGCCAGCATCCAAGCGGAATTGAAGCAACTTATCTGAACCTTCTACTTTAGACACTTCTTTGACTTCTGCGACACGGATTTCAACCTTGTCAAAGTCTTCAAACTTGATTTCTTCCTTGTTTAGTTTGAGTTCAACTTCGTCTGGGTTCCACTCTTTTTCGACTGCTGGTTTGTTGCCTTCCATTTGTTCCTTGATATAGGCGATTTCTTCTTCCATATCCAGACGTGGGAAGATTGGAGTTCCCTTGGCAACTACAGTTACACCCTCAGGGAAAGCAGCCAAGCTCAAGTTTTCAAGGCTCGCTACTTCTTCCAAGCCAAGTTGTTTCAAGACTGCACGACTGGTTTCCATCATAAATGGTTCAATCAAGTGAGCAACGACACGAAGGCTAGCTGCCAAGTGACTCATGACACTTGCCAATTGGTCACGAAGAGCTTCATCCTTGGCCAAGACCCATGGTGCGGTCTCATCGATGTATTTGTTAGTACGAGAGATAAGGGTCCAGACTGCTTCAAGAGCACGTGGGTAGTCAACTGCTTCCATGTGAGTATGGTAGTCAGCGATTGATTCAGCAGCTACTTGAGCAAGAACATGGTCAAACTCTGTTACACCTTCTACATAGGCAGGGACTTGCCCGTCAAAGTATTTATTAATCATAGAAACCGTACGGTTGAGGAGGTTTCCAAGGTCATTAGCCAATTCATAATTGATACGGCCAACATAGTCTTCCGGAGTAAAGGTTCCGTCTGAACCAACTGGAAGGCTCCGCATGAGGTAGTAACGAAGTGGATCTAGTCCAAAACGCTCTATCAACATTTCAGGATAGACAACATTCCCTTTAGACTTAGACATCTTACCGTCTTTCATGACAAACCAACCATGACCAATCAAACGTTCTGGCAATTTGATATCCAACATCATAAGAAGGATTGGCCAGTAGATGGAGTGAAAACGAAGGATGTCTTTTCCAACCATGTGGAAGACTGTTCCGTTCCAGAACTTGTCAAAGTTAGCGTGTTCGTCTTGATCGTAGCCAAGAGCTGTCACATAGTTGAGCAGAGCATCAAACCAAACATAGACAACGTGTTTAGGATTTGATGGTACTGGAACACCCCATGTAAAGGTTGTACGAGAAACTGCCAAATCCTCTAAACCTGGCTCGATGAAGTTGCGAAGCATTTCATTCAGACGACCATCTGGAGTGATAAATTCAGGATGGGACTTAAAAAATTCAACCAAACGATCTTGGTATTTGCTGAGGCGAAGGAAGTATGATTCTTCAGAAACCCATTCCACTTCGTGACCTGATGGAGCGATTCCACCAGTTACATTTCCAGCTTCATCACGGAATACTTCTGCGAGCTGGCTTTCTGTAAAGAATTCCTCATCTGAGACTGAGTACCAACCAGAATATTCACCCAAATAGATGTCATCTTGAGAAAGTAAGCGTTCAAAGACTTGTGCGACAACTTTTTCATGGTAGTCATCAGTTGTGCGAATAAACTTATCGTATGAGATATCGAGTAATTGCCAGAGTTCTTTGACTCCAACTGCCATCCCATCAACATAAGCTTGAGGTGTAATTCCAGCTTCTTCTGCTTTCTGCTGGATTTTCTGACCGTGCTCATCAAGGCCTGTCAAATAAAAGACATCGTAGCCCATCAGGCGTTTGTAACGTGCTAGGACATCACAAGCAATGGTTGTGTAGGCAGAACCGATATGAAGTTTTCCAGATGGATAGTAAATCGGCGTTGTAATATAAAAATTCTTTTCAGACATAATTTTTCCTTTCCAGGCAAATGAAACCTGTTTTTCTAACACTTCATTATATCACATTTTTACTGATTTTCGATAGGGAAATCCATACAAAAACAAGATAGACGAGTGTCCATCTTGTTTATTCTATTCATAACGAAGGGCTTCGATTGGATCAAGTTTCGATGCCTTGTTGGCTGGCAAGACTCCAAAAATCATACCAACACTAGCCGAAACTGCAAGACTAAATAGGGCAACTGGGATTGATACTCCCACTTCTATACCCGCTATCAATCCTTGCAAAAGTAGGCCAGCTATAGCAGTTAAGCCTGTCGCAATGGTTAGACCAATAACTCCGCCAAGCAAGGTCAAAATAATGGATTCAATCAAAAACTGAATTAAAATATTGGCACGCGTTGCACCCAAAGCCTTACGGAGACCAATTTCACGGGTACGCTCTGTCACCGAAACCAGCATAATGTTCATAACACCAGTCCCTCCAACAAAAAGGGAAATTCCTGCAATGGCACTAATAATCGTAGTTATAAAACCGAACATTTGTTGAACTTCGTTGAAGGCTTCTGTTGCATCTGCTACCTGATACTCCCCTTGTTGGAGACCAGCAATCTCCGTCATTCTTCTTGCCAACTCTGGCCCCAAAGTCTGGCTCAAGCTGGTATCATTAACACGAAAGACAATATTTGAAATCTCGTCTGTGTTAAAATTGACCGCAAGAGAAATATTAGTCGTAATTGGTAGTCCTCCGACTCCAAAGGTTTTTGCAGCCTTAGCTTCTTTACTTTCATAGACACCAATAACACGGTAGCTGATTTCATTTACTTCAACAATCTGATTGAGTGCATCTTTTGCTGAACCAAAAAGGCTCTTGGCTAGTTCATCATCTAGGATAATCACACTTGCAAAATCTTTATAATCTTGCTCTCTAAGACCACGACCTTCAATGATTTCATTTTCGACCGCATCCATATAAGTGACATTTCCACCTGTCATGTTAGCGTGTTCGACCTTTTTATCCTTATAGGTTAAGGTAACATTCGTCGAGTTGGTTAAATAGTAGCTATCCACTCCCTTGAGATTAGCAGCTTCCTTGACCCAAGCTTCTTGAGGTTTTGGTGGTTCAACAAAAACTTCCTCTTCTTTCCCAGAAACTGTCAAAGCTGATTGTTTTTGGGTAAAAGAACCATCTTTACTTTTAATTGGCGAGAAAAAAACATGAATATTCTTCTGTGACTTGGTCATGGTTTTATTGACCTGACGAGACATGGAATCACCTAGAGCCATAATCACAACAACTGAGGAAACACCGATAACAATCCCAATCATGGTTAAGAAAGAACGCATCTTGTGGGCCATAATGGATGAAAAGGCAAATTTCAGATTCTGCATCTTAGTTTTCCTCCTTTTCTAACTGAGCACTATCAGATGAAATAACTCCATCTCGAATGACAATCTGGCGTTTGGCATAAGCAGCGATCTCAGGCTCATGCGTTACCATGATAATGGTTGTTCCTTCTTTATTTAGTTCAACTAATAATTGCATGATTTGATTACCTGTTTTGGTATCCAAGGCTCCTGTCGGTTCGTCCGCTAGGATAATAGAAGGATTGTTTACCAAGGCACGCGCGATGGCTACACGTTGCTTTTGACCACCAGATAATTCTGAAGGTAAATGGTGACTACGTTCAGTCAATTCAACCTTATCTAGATATTCCTCAGCTAACTTTCGCCGTTTTGAAGCCGAAACTCCTGCGTAAATCAAGGGTAATTCTACGTTTTGAAGAGCATTAAGCTTAGACAAGAGAAAGAACTGTTGAAAAACAAATCCAATCTCTTGATTTCGAACTTTGGCTAGTTGTTTTTCACCAAGTCCAGCCACTTCTTGGCCTTCAAGATAATACTCTCCACTGGTTGGTGTATCCAACATCCCAATGGTGTTCATGAGGGTTGACTTACCTGAACCGGATGGTCCCATGATGGCAACAAATTCACCCTCATTCACTTCTAGGTTGATATTTTTGAGAACCTGCAGTTCTTGGTCACCATTACGGTAGCTTCTGCAGATATTTTTTAGACTAATTAGTTTCTTCATCAGCCTTCACCTCTTTTCCCTCCTCTAGAGAAGACGTTGGGTTACTGATGACCTTGACTCCATTTGTCAGACCTGAAGTGATTTCTTGGTTGTCTGCATCAGCATTTCCCAAACCAACTTCCACTTTCTTGGCCTTTTTCTGCTCGTCAAGTACCCAGACATAATTCTTATCATTTTCCATAACAACACTTGTTAAAGGAACCAAAATAGCTTTACTCTTGTTCTTGACCTCAACACTTACAGAAAATCCTTGTTTCAAGTCACCGATTTCACTTGTAACATCAATGGTATATGGGTATTTGGAACCAGAATTACCAGCTGCTGCGGCAGCCGCTGTACTTGCTGCTTCGCCATTGTTTTTAGGGTAGTCAGAGATATAGCTAATCTTACCAGTCCAGCTCTTATCTTGGTAAACTTTAGAAGTAAAAGTTACTTCTTGTCCTACAGAGAGGTTGGCAAGGTTATATTCAGATAGTTCACCCTTAACTTGCAAGTTTTCATTGCTAACGACATGAACTACCACCTGGCTAGCTCCAGTTGGAGATTTAGAAACATTACGATTGACTTCGACCACAGTTCCCTCTAGGGTACTAAGAACCGTCATTGCATCCAACTGACTTTGAGCCTTACTTAATTGTGCTGCTGCATCTGCACGAGCATCACGAGCATCCCCTAGTTGTGCATCAATAGATGACACTGCATTCCCTGAGACTGGAGCTGGAGTTTGGGCTGCTACACCTTCGCCTCCTGCTGGTACTGGTAACTGGGGAGCTGAAGCAGCTTCATTTCGTGCTTGATTTAGTTCGTTGATATGACGATCTGCCTTCGCAACTGCTCGACTCGCTGAATCATAGGCCGCCTGGGCTTCTGAACTACTGTACTTGACTAAAGCCTGTCCTTCACTGACTTTATCACCCACAGAAACAAGGATTTCATCTAAATCTCCCTTACTAGCATCAAAATAAACATATTGTTCATTTTTTGCTGTTACTGTCCCTGACAATAAAACAGAAGATGCCACGCTCCCTTCCTTGGCAACAACAAGATGAGTAGCCTCATCTTTTACAGCAGTCTGAGAAGGTTGTCTAAAGAGCAAAATGCCTCCAGCACCCAATACAACTACACTTGCAGCACCAATTGCTGCATACAATTGCCACTTTTTAGCTTTACCATTCTTTTTCATAATGAAACTCCTTTTTGATTTAAAGTTCTTAACAATATTATACAAAAATTATCAATTTGAAACAATAACATTTCAGAACGAAATAATGACATTTCAGGATTTAATTATTGTTCGGATTTTTTGTTTAGTTATTGTACTAGATATATAATACACTTTATTTTTATTTTTTGCAAGCCTTTTCTTTAATTTTTTTGAACGTAGCAGATTTTTGCAATCACATCAAAAAAAAGATAGAATATGACTATCAAAAATGACACTCTACTATTTAAAAGAGTACAAAGGAGTTTTCAATGAGAGAATACGATATCATTGCTATCGGTGGAGGTAGCGGAGGAATTGCTACCATGAACCGTGCTGGTGAGCATGGAGCCAAAGCAGCCGTTATTGAGGAAAAGAAATTAGGTGGAACCTGTGTCAACGTCGGTTGTGTTCCGAAAAAAATCATGTGGTACGGGGCGCAAATCGCTGAGACTTTCCATCAATTTGGAGAAGACTACGGCTTTAAGGTTACTGATCTTAACTTTGACTTTGCAACCCTACGTCACAATCGTGAAGCCTACATTGATCGCGCTCGTTCTTCTTATGATGGCAGTTTTAAACGCAATGGTGTAGACTTGATTGAAGGTCATGCTGAATTTGTAGATTCTCATACTGTCAGCGTAAATGGTGAACTGATTCGTGCTAAACATATCGTGATTGCTACTGGTGCCCATCCAAGTATTCCAAATATTCCTGGTGCTGAGCTAGGTGGCTCTTCTGATGATGTATTTGCCTGGGAAGAATTGCCAGAGTCAGTTGCTATTCTAGGCGCGGGTTATATTGCCGTTGAATTGGCTGGCGTGCTCCACACTTTTGGTGTCAAGACAGACCTCTTTGTTCGCCGTGATCGTCCTTTACGTGGTTTTGATTCTTATATCGTTGAAGGTTTGGTCAAGGAAATGGAAAGAACAAACTTACCACTTCATACTCACAAAGTCCCTGCTAAGTTAGAAAAAACTGCTGAAGGCATTACTATTCATTTCGAAGACGGAACTAGTCACACAGCTAGCCAAGTTATCTGGGCTACTGGTCGCCGTCCAAACGTTAAGGGCTTGCAACTTGAAAAAGCTGGAGTAACTCTGAACGAACGTGGCTTTATCCAAGTTGATGAATACCAAAATACTGTTGTTGAAGGAATCTACGCTCTAGGTGATGTAACAGGTGAAAAAGAACTGACTCCAGTTGCTATCAAGGCTGGACGTACTTTGTCTGAACGTCTCTTTAACGGCAAAACAACTGCAAAAATGGATTACTCAACTATTCCAACTGTCGTCTTTTCACACCCTGCTATCGGAACTGTTGGCTTGACAGAAGAGCAAGCTATTAAAGAATACGGTCAAGACCAAATCAAGGTTTACAAATCAAGCTTTACTTCTATGTACTCTGCTTGCACTTGCAACCGTCAAGAGACTCGTTTCAAATTGATCACAGCTGGTTCAGAAGAAAAAGTTGTCGGACTTCATGGAATTGGCTACGGTGTTGATGAAATGATTCAAGGATTTGCTGTTGCTATCAAAATGGGAGCAACCAAGGCCGACTTTGACGCAACTGTGGCGATTCACCCAACTGCATCTGAAGAATTTGTAACCATGCGTTAATCAAAACAAAAGAAGCTGATACAAATGTGTCTACTTCTTTTTTAATGTCTTATAAATCGACAAAAAATTATCCAAGTTAACCAGTAAGCAAAATCGGCCGTTACAGTTTTTGTTACCTTGATTCAAAAAGTTGGTTGACAATTATTCCTCTACGAGTATAATAGTTACTATACATCAGAAAAGAGGTTAACTATTTTGAAAAAAGCTCACGTTTATGCTATCCCTGCTATTGGAGCTGCTCTCATTGCTGTTTTGGCACAAATCAGTCTTCCAATTGGACCTGTCCCCTTCACTCTGCAAAACTTTGCCATCGGCTTGATTGCTACTGTCTTTAGACCGAGAGAGGCTGTACTTTCTGTCGGACTCTATCTTCTTCTAGGTGTCATCGGTCTTCCTGTCTTTGCAGGAGGTGGAGCTGGTTTTCAGGCTTTAGTTGGCCCTACTGCAGGCTATCTTTGGTTTTATCTTGTGTACTCTGGACTTACTTCTTCCCTAACCAACAGCAAGAGTGGTGTTGTCAAGATTTTTCTTGCAAACCTCTTGGGTGATGCCCTTGTCTTTGTCGGAGGGATTCTCAGCTTGCATTTCCTAGCTGGAATGGCATTTGAAAAAGCTCTTGTTGTGGGGGTCATTCCCTTTATCCTTCCAGATCTTGGTAAACTTCTAGCTATAAGTTTGATTAGCCGTCCCCTACTTCAACGCCTTAAAAATCAGACTTACTTTGCTAACTAAAAAGGATATCGAGTTGTCATGACTCAATATCCTTTTCTTTCATTTTGAAAATTTAATTTCCTTTAAAGGCATCCACCATCGTTTGAAATTCTTCATTGGAAAGAGTAATTCCTTTGCCCATCTTCGTATGGTCTGGGCTCCAAGCACGAATATCAAACTTTGCAGGGGCACCATTAAAGCTCACACGGTTGATTTCCTTGGTCCAACCTTTTTCGTTTTCAGAAAGAGTCAACAAATGCTCTTCGATTTCAAATGTAAATTCTGCCATTTTCTTCTCCTTTTTTAGCTTTCATTTGATTATTCGTAAAATCTTGTAGATTTTAGGAAAATTTTATATAATATTGATATAAAAGAAGGGAGGCCAATATGAGACATATATTCCAGCAAGTTCTAGATAAAATACATGACTTTTTAAATGGACATGACCAACCTGACCAGACTGAAACCAACTCCCTTACGGCTACTATTGAAGAGGCTATCCAGAAACAAACCGCTGTTCACCTTATCTTGTCTGAGACAAGCTTTACAGGTGACATCATCAAATACGATCAGCAACGCCAGCAAATTATCGTGAAAAATTTTGCCAAAAATGTGACCCGTATTATCCGCATAAGCGATATTCAACGCCTGCGATTTGTCCCTTCAACCGTCCAAACAGCCCAAAAAAATAGATTTAAGAAAGAGTGAGATGTAGTTGCTTCATCCCACTCTTTTTTCTTAGCGAATTTGTTCAAAATGTAAATGAACTGCGATATGATCTCCATAACCACTTCTTTCCAAGTCACGTTGTAGACGATAGGAAATGTAGTGTTCTGCAATGGTAATGTAACCTGCACCCAGTAAACGATGTTCAACCATAGACTGAATCATGCTGATGGTAGCACGTTCCACCTTGGCTTCTTCCAAATCCAAAACCACTTTCTTAGTGACTTGTGCAAGGTTTTGACGCAAATCATCTGTCAATACATAGACAGTCTGGGCTGCCTTTAAGATAGCTTGGTAAATCTTATCTGGATTAAATTCAGCAATTTCTCCATCACGTTTGATTACTTGCATAGGTTTCTCCTTTATTCTTTGTTTTCTTTGATTTCTGCCAGCATTTTTTCTTCTTCTGCTGTCAGTTGATAATGTTCAAGCAAATCCGGTCTGCGTTCATAGGTTTTCTTCAAACTCTCATACAATCGCCACTGACGAATCTTTTCATGGTGACCACTCATCAATACATCTGGTACAACCATACCTCGATAATCATAGGGACGTGTGTACTGAGGATATTCAAGAAGGCCAGAAGAAAAACTATCATCTTGGTGGCTGGACTCCTTGCCAATCACTTCTGGAATCAGGCGAACCGTCGCATCAATCATGGTCATGGCCGCCAATTCTCCACCAGTTAAGACATAGTCACCCAGGGAAATCTCATCTGTCACCAAGGTCTTAATACGCTCATCATAACCCTCATAGTGCCCACAGATAAAGATTAACTCTTCCTCTTGAGCCAAATCCTCAGCATAAGCCTGATTAAACTGCTTTCCAGCAGGATCGAGGAGAATGACGCGCGGATTTTTCTTTTCAATAGCATCAAAGGCATCGAAAATGGGTTGGGCTCGGAGCAACATCCCCTGACCTCCTCCGTAGGGCTCATCGTCGACATGGCGGGCCTTTTCAGCATATTCTCGAAAATTATGATACTGGATATCCAAGAGCCCTTTTTCTCGAGCCTTTCCAACAATTGAGTGCTCCAGTGGAGAAAACATCTCTGGAAAGAGGGTTAAAATATCAATCTTCATCGTCTAACCCTTCTAAGATTTCCACATCGACGCGGTTATTAGGAATATCAACATTGAGAACCACTGGTGGGATATAAGGTAATAATAAATCACGCTTTCCTTTCCGCTTGACCACCCAGACATCGTTGGCACCTGGTTGCAGGATTTCCTTGATGGTTCCAATCAGGTTCTCTCCCTCATAGACTTCCAAACCGATAATCTCGTGATAATAAAATTCACCATCGTCTAGGTCATTCAAATCTTCCTCAGCGACCTTGAGACTGTACCCCTTGTACTTTTCGATAGCGTTGATATGGTACATATCTTTGAATTTAATAATGTCAAAGTTCTTCTGTTTACGGTGGCTAGCGATGGTCACTGTTTGAACAAACTGATCTTTTTCATCAAACAAAGCCAGCTCAGCCCCTTTTTTAAACCGTTCTTCTGCAAAATCCGTCACAGACAAGACTCGCATCTCACCCTGCAACCCCTGCGTATTGACGATTTTCCCAACATTAAAGTAGTTCATCTTGTCTCCTGTACTCTATTTCTATCCATCTTATTCGGACAATTCTCGAATAATAGTCACAATTTTTTCTGATTCTGACCATTGTAAATAATGGTGATTCCCTCCTAAAATGAGTTTAGTATTGGAAGTCCAATATTCTGATTCTCTGTACTCTTTTTCTCTATAAGGCTGACAAAAAATAAATACAGGGACATGAGATTGTATTGATAAATTCTCAAAATCTTCCTCAGTAATCTCTCCAGATATCTGAAATTCTGGATCTTGATTTTCCAACTCTAAGCCTTTTTCTTGCATTATTTCCCAGATTTCTTTATTAATTTCAGGGCTAAATGTTGCTTGAGTTAAGTTCTTAAAATAAAATTCAGGACCACACTCCTCAATCAGCCTCATCTGCTCTTCCATTTCTGGATAAGGATTTTCTGAAAAATCAGCAAACATGACGTTTTTAGTTGTCGGTTCAATTGCTACTAAAGCCTGACACTTAATTGGTTTGTTGAGCAATTTACAAGCTAAAATTCCACTCAAACTATGTACACAAAGTATATATTCAGAAATCCCTAATTCTTCAAGTACTTCATAAACCGCATCTGCAAGATTATCTAGATTTTTTCCAGCTTGGTCATGAATCGGACTCCTACCTGTGTTCGGAAAATCAATTGTCAAATAACCAATTGTAGGAGGAAGTTTTTCAAGTATAAGTGAAAAATTTTCATAACTTGGTAGCAAACCTGCGCCACTTAAACAAACTAGTATTTTCTTTTGCTTTTGATAAGTAACAGAGAGACTACCAATTTCTGTAGATACTTCAAACCTCTTCATAAAGAAATCCACTCGTTCTATATAATGAATTATTAAAAATCCTTATCCTTTATTTTATCACGTTCCAAAGATTTTCTCAAGTTAGAGGAAAATACATAGAGGGCCCGCTATAGTCCAAAAAGTGCTAATATTTTCCTCTTTAATGTTAATTTATATTTGAAAGATGAGATATTTACATTCCCGTTATACATATTGCTATAAAATGTATATTCCCCAATTTCACCCTGACTTGTTTTCCATTTCATTCTTAAACTAGGCATATTCTCTGGTAAATTTGTATGAATCAATAAGCATGTATAATTCTTTAAATTTTTAACTGTATGCAGTTTATTATTTACAATCAAACAATCGTTTCTTGAATCATAGTTTAAAGAATAAAATTCTACTATTTCAATATCAACTTCTTTGGGATAAAAAATCAAATGATTAAAAGGTTTGCTACTTATATTATGTGTAAATTCATGAATATAGTGAAAATTTGTATGTAAAGATTCAAACTCGAATGGTTTAATTTCCTTGATTTCAATATTATTGATATAAACCTTATTTTGGAACGTTATCTTTATAATCACAGCAATAAATGTTGCAATTTGTAAAATTCGTAATAGCCAATCAATATACATTGACCAATCTATGTTAAAAACACAATCAATATTCATTCTTTTTTCAGTTTTCTTTCAAAAAGCCTTCCAAATCTCGTTCATGCTGATATTTGATAGCCGCCTTTTTGTCTTTTTCAAAAATGGTCTTGGTTAGATCTATGTCGTTGATGGCCGCAATTGCGACAGTGTAGTGAATGATATCAGCCAATTCTTTTGCTAGTTCCTCGTTCGAATCTTGAACTCCCTCTTTTCGACCAGAGCGTCCATTTAAAACCTCAGCAACTTCTCCAACTTCTTCTACTAGCTTAATAAAAAGCCCTTCTTCTGTTCTAGATTGTCGGTAATGGTCAAGTAAATATTCCTCTAGTTGTCTAACTGTTAAATCTCTCATTCTTTCTCCTTGCAAAAAAAGCGAGACATTCGTCCCGCCCTTCTTATTTTTCGTCAATAACGATTCTTACTTTTTTGTCTTCAGTTGGGACAGAGTAGACAATCGTTCTTATCGCAGAAATAGTGCGACCCTTACGACCGATTACACGACCCACATCGCTTTGATCAAGATCCAAATGATATTCCAAAAACTCTGGTGTATCTTCAATCTTGATAGTTAAGGCATCTGGTTGTGAAATCAAGGGTTTCACAATCGCAATAATGAGATTTTCAATCGTATCCATCTGTCAACCTACTTTAAATTTATTTTGAGAATTTAGAATCGTGGAATTTCTTCAATACACCTTCTTTTGAAAGGATGTTGCGAACTGTATCTGAAGGTTGAGCTCCATCAGCCAACCATGCAAGAACGCGGTCTTCTTTCAAAGTTACTTGGTTTTCAGCAACAAGTGGGTTGTAAGTTCCAACTGTTTCGATGAAACGTCCGTCACGTGGTGAACGTGAATCTGCTACGTTGATACGGTAGAAAGGTTTTTTCTTAGAACCCATACGAGTCAAACGGATTTTAACTGCCATTTTTAAAGTCTCTTTTCTTATTTTTTATTTCGGTGAAATAGCTGAGCTATTTAGCACATGTTCTATTATATCAGATTTCTGACAGGTGTCAAGAAAAAAACTTGACAGACTATAAAATTTTTACACCATTTATAAATTGGTTAGACTAATAAAGATAAATTAGAAAGAGAAACTTTATGAATACTACAATAGAGAACATTTACAAAGACCATCAAGTCAAAACCTTTATCTCTCCTGAACGTGATGTGGATGCTTGGCTCCTAAATCCCAAGCCCGTTCCTAAACGAAATATGGTACTACTTAAAGACAATCTCCTGGCAGGAGATATCATTCTACTATGGAGAATCCACTTTGGAACTTTTACCACCGAAACATGATTTTAAAAATTTCCATTCGAATATGATTCAAAATTCTCTTAAAATCAACGTTTTCTCGTTTTTTTAGAAAACAAATTTTCATCTAATTTGAATAACTTTCAATTAAATGGTGTGAATTTCACCCTAAAAACACACGAATTGAGCTAAATTTTACTAAAAAGTTCATACAATTATATATTCATGAAATTGCGACATATTCATCATTTATCAATCCCCAATAAATAAGTTTTCCCACTGAGTGATAGATGCTGGTAGGATCAACTTATACTTCTCATAGAAATCTAACAAATCGTTGTCCCCTATCCTAACTACATTTTCAATCTTATCTAAATTTATCACTCTCGGAGCATATAAATATACTATATAGCCTTCATCTAAGTATTGTTTAAATTCTAAGGCGTCAAGTTCCTTTGCTTTCTTTCCTTTCACTTGAACTACTGCTTTTCTCGGGTTATCAATTTCTCTTGAAATCATTTCACATTCAATTTTTATAGTAGTTGATTTCTTTGCAATTGAATTAGAAAGGACATAGTAGTTTTCCTTAATTTGAAGATATGAGATGACAAGTTCTTCTAAATCAAATTCAGGTAGATTATCGAGGAGACCTCCACTATAGGTTGTTACCTCAAAATAATTCTTTTTCGAAAATTTATTAAATATCAATTTTGAATATTCAATTATGCTTTTATCCCGTATCCTCTCAACTGTACCACCAAGAGGTCTATTAAACGATGACTTTATCTGTCCAGGGACTTGCATTCCCACGTTAAATGCATCAACTTGGATAACTGATCCAATATCCAAATGAGTATCACAAACTACTTTGGCTTGAGATTTCGCTTTACATATCCAATAATTTCCACTTAAATCTCGTGTCCAGAATAAATCATCTATCTGAGCATCCTTAAAAACATTTATTGCTGGATTCGCTCTGCCTCTTTCTTTTTTTATTCGTCCATAGTATTCATTAAAGTCTTCTTCCCGAATATCGCTACTTAAGCGACTCCAACCAAGTGCAAGATACTGTTCAGAATTATTTAAACAGAAGCCAATTAACTCTTTCCTAATGTTATCGTCTCTTTTTAAATGTATTCTAGTCACATAATCCATTCAAATTAGCCTCTCTTACTTTTTTCTTTCAAGATTATTTCGACTCCCGCTTGATGTAAAATATCATATCTAACACGACTTACTTCTGATTCATCGATTAAATTAAGAAGATGATCAATTTCTTTTCTTCCTTCTTCACTTAACTTTGGCTTTATATCAACTAAGTTTTTTTGTAGTCTTAAAAACAATTGAATAGCTACTTCGTAATCTTTTTTCTCTTGTAATTCTTGCTGCTTGGCTAAAAATTCTTTTTCTTTCTCTTCGTTTTTCTTCCTATTTTGTTCAGCCATTTCACAAAGTATTTCATAATCCACTGTTTGAGTCTCAAAATCTTTTTTTACCAACTCCAACATTTGAGGCGTAATACGAATACGATTATAAGCTTCTTTTACTAAGGAAGTGATTTTATCCCAATAAGGTATTTCTGAGTCTTCTCGGAACATTAATATTTCCCGATCCGTTATCACAATTTTCTTTTCTTCATCAATGAAATAGCCTTTTTCTTTGTAATTATTTAACTCAAAAATATACTTCTCTAATCTCCATTGTTTGACAATTTTTTTGGCATTGTCAGATAAATCAGCGTTGACCACATATCCATATAACCAATCAGGAAGATTAATATCACCTATAGTCCATCTTTGTTTCTCATCTGAGTATATTTTATTTCTTAATTCTCTGTCGGGAAATTTAACTTTATTAAAAACGTACTTAATAATCTCGTCACCCTCTTGAATGTATTCGTTCCAATACTTGCTATACTTAGCGTAGGGGCTAAATGGACGAGTTCTATATATAACTCTACTCATTTCATCTTCTCCTTTAGTTGGTGAAATTCACAGTATTCTTTTATAACAGATAAAACTTTCTCCCAGTCTTTCTCAAACATCTAGTCAATGTAATTTTCTTCCATTTTCTTAATAAGAATCTTCATGTCATCAATTAACGACTGTGGAGACAATACCCTTAAGGATTCCGCTTGACCCAATAGCCACCTCTTCAGCCCTGGTGTATCCTGACTCACAAATTCAATAATATTACCATTTGATGTTTTTTCAATAATTTTTGCTGTTGGGAATTGATCAACAACAATTGCTGAATCATTGACAAATAGGACTCTGATCTTTAACTCTTTTCCTATGAATGGATCTACACGTTTATTACGAATGTCTCCATCACGAAATTTTCTTCCATATGAGAGAGAAGGTTTTTTCTTTTCTTTAGATTCTACCCAACTAAGAATTCTATCTAGTTTCAAGGTCATATAAGAATCAAAAACTAAATTATAAGCTACTATGTAAAAGTAATGAGTATCATAATAAAGCGATACCGGGAAAATGGTATGATGCTTTTTAGTATTATAGGGAGATTGATATTCAATATCTAGTAGCAATTCCTTACGAATCATTTCAGACCATTCCCAAACCTTATCAATACGATTTTGTGTATCTGACAATGGTGCATAATTTAGCAACTCACTTGCAATAATACTGGAAACTTCATTTTGCTCATCTTTTGAAATAAGTGCTAATAAACTATCAAGTAATGACTTGTTTTCTTCCTTATTCAAAGATCGATTTTCTAGTAAAATCTTTGAAATTACAAGAATATCCTTTTTATTAAACAAAGATTTTCCTTTTAAGTATCTTGTATGGTGCTTTGCATCATAAGCAAGCTCTGCTGCAACCATTGGTTGTGTATCTAAGAAACCAGACAAGAGAGAAAAATCTCGTTGTATAGTTTTTTCACTAACACCAAATTCATCAGCAAGCTGAGCCTTAGATAAATGCGCGCCAGACTGTAAGCGTAAAAATATAGTTAATAAGCGTTCTTGGTCGTTCATATAATTCTAATCCTTTACTAATATTATAGCATTCCCAATGGTTCAGATTCAATCAATTTCTTAGTTCAAATCTTTTACTGATAGTACTCTTTTTCAAGCACCGATTTCTTCTTTTAGAGCCTACTATAGATTTCTCTACCTTCCGAATCCTATCAACGATATTGATTTTGAAGATTTTGCTTCAATAGCTACAATAGCCTTATTGATATCTGTCAATGTAATTTGATTTAAAAAGTTTTCATCTTCTAATTGAATCTTATCACCTTCAACCACGCGTTGTGCTTGACAGAAGACAATCTCATCTACTAATTTACGAACGTATCGAGCATTTCCAAAATTGCTACAATTTACAACTTCTGAAAAATGCTGACGTAGTACCATCTTACAATCGTCGGTTAATTGATAATGTCTTTTATTTATCATCAATTCTAAAATAGCAATTAGTTGATCAATTGTATAATCGAAAAATTTTATTTCTCTGGAAATTCTAGAGGATAATCCTGGATTAGTTTCAATGAATTGAGCCATCAATTCTTCATAACCAGCAAAAATAACCAAAACCTCATCCCGACGATTTTCCATTTCCTGTATAATCGCTGAAATAGCTTCATGTCCGAAATCTCTATCACTACTTGGAATAAGACTATAGGCCTCATCTATAAAGAGTACTCCCCCTCTTGCATCATCAAAAACTCTTTTTACTTTTGGAGCAGTTTGACCAACATATTCACCAACTAATTCCGTTCTACCTACCTCCACTAACTTATTCTCTTTAATTATCTTATTGTTGTATAAAATTTCTGAAAAGAGCCTAGCAACTACAGTTTTCCCAGTCCCAGGATTTCCGGAAAAAACAAGATGACGATTTAATACTTCGTTACTAAATCCATGTGCCTGACGCATTACAGAAACTCGACTATATGCTAACTGCTGCTTTAGGACCATTTTCACTTCTTCTAAACCAATTAATTCACTCAGCTTTTTCTCCGCATTTTCTTCATCTTCAACTGAAGATTTATTTTGGAGAATGAATCCATCGAGATTTAATTCATTTTTTTCTGAAGGATCATAATTATTTTGCACTGCAAATTCAATAAGCTCTTGAACAAAAAGGCGAACTTCTTTGGCATCCTTTAGCACGTGATTTTCAGCTACTAATCGTTCAAAATCTTCGTTACTCAAATGAACACCTTTTTGATTTAGCATTTGAATACCAATTCCTTTAAGCTCTGATTCATCATACCGGGGGAAATTAATAATTGATACCTTATTAAAAACATCGAGTAACTCTTTTCTAATAGCTTCTGCTTCTTGAATGCTTCTAGAAATAATAATATTAAAGGAATTCCCCTTCTTTTGTCGAAAATTATCAAAAATATCTGATTTTGTTTTTGATCTTGCCGAAAGATAATCAACTAATACAGCGAAATATTTTTCACTCATTTTAGGAACAAAATAATGATTGCAATTAACAAATATCGCATTCATACCAAAGATAGACTCTAGAAACTTGATTGCAAACTTTCTACCCGTTCCTTTCTCACCAGTAAAAATATAAAAATGTTGTTGATTTTCATTATTGCTTATTTTTTCTTGGAAGGATATATAATCAATGAATTCTCGAATAGCTCCTTTAAATTCAATTAGGGCAATAATATCATTCAACTCGTCCAACTTTTCTAAATTGGGTTTTAATTGTTCAGAAAATCTTTCTTTTTCTGCACTAAGTAAGAATTTGACTAAATCTCCTATATCACTTCTGCCAAGTTTCTTGATAAAATCACTTTCTATTAAAGGCTCTACCTTAGCTAGTAAGAACTCATAATCAAAAAAATCATTTATTTTTTTCATAATTTCTTGGTCATTGTAATTTTCTTGAGAAATAAGATAGTATGATTCTCCTTCTTTCAAAAAAATTAAATGATTAGACGTAATAAAATCATTCGTCTGAGTTTTAAAAAAATCATCAGGATTCTTAAATTCAACTTGATAGTAATTCATTCACTCTCACCTCTTTTTATAATAAATTAATTTTACAAAAAAGGATGGACATTTATTGTCTAGTTAATTATTTTTTAAGAAAATAAAAAAGAACACCCAAAAAAGTAATCTTTTTAAGTATAGTAATTCTTTCGAATTAACGTTTACTAAATTGTGATGCTTTACGAGCTTTCTTAAGATCTGGTTTCCTAAATACTTCGAGTACACTTATGGTATTGATACCCCTAAACAAGCGACTTTCTGGTTGGCTTCCTCTTAAACTGTCTTGTCACTAACATTTGAAATCCACTTCCTTTTAGGGTACAATAGTAGAAATGATTTTTGAAAGGATTCCCATGAAAAAAATAGTAACACTTCTATTAATCTCAACTTTTGCCCTTGCTGGATGTAGCAGTATCCAACGTAGTTTGCGTGGTGATGACTATGTAGATTCTAGCTTGGCCACTGAGGAAAGCTCCAAAGCAGCAGCCCAATCTGCCAAGGAGTTAAACGATGCTTTAACAAACGAAAACGCCAATTTCCCACAACTATCTAAAGAAGTTGCTGAAGACGAGGCTGAAGTGATTCTCCACACAAGTCAAGGAGATATCCGTATCAAACTCTTCCCTAAACTCGCTCCTCTAGCGGTTGAAAACTTCCTCACTCATGCCAAAGAAGGCTACTATAACGGTATTACCTTCCACCGTGTCATCGATGGCTTTATGGTCCAAACTGGAGATCCAAAGGGAGACGGTACAGGTGGTCAGTCTATCTGGCATGACAAGGATAAAACTAAAGACAAGGGAACTGGTTTCAAGAACGAGATTACTCCTTATCTCTATAACATCCGTGGAGCTCTTTCTATGGCTAATACTGGTCAACCAAACACCAATGGCAGCCAGTTCTTCATCAACCAAAACTCTACAGATACCTCTGCTAAACTCCCTACAAGCAAGTATCCAAAGAAAATCATCGAAGCCTATAAAGAAGGGGGAAACCCTAGTCTAGATGGCAAACACCCAGTCTTTGGTCAAGTGATTGACGGTATGGATGTTGTAGATAAAATTGCTAAAGCCGAAAAAGATGAAAAAGACAAGCCAACTACTGCTATCACAATCGACAGCATCGAAGTGGTGAAAGATTACAATTTTAAATCTTAAAAACCAAAAAAATACAGTATCCACATTCGGTACTGTATTTCTTTTATCCTCATTCTTAAGTTAGCTTGTTAAAATCCCAGATTTGATCCATCCAGCCTTCATAGAAGTCTGGTTCGTGGCAGACCATAAGGATAGACCCTTTGTATTCTTTAAGAGCACGTTTGAGTTCATCCTTGGCATCCACATCCAAATGGTTGGTCGGCTCGTCCAGCACTAAGACATTGTTTTCACGATTCATCAAGAGACAGAAACGAACCTTGGCTTGTTCCCCACCTGACAAGACCTGAATTTGGCTTTCAATATGCTTGGTTGTCAGACCACAACGGGCAAGGGCTGCACGGACTTCTGCTTGGTTGAGAGCTGGAAAGGCATTCCAAACAGCCTCTAGTGGTGTTTGACGATTGCCACCTTCTACTTCTTGTTCAAAGTAGCCAAGTTCTAGGTAGTCTCCACGTTCAACCTCTCCAGCGATTGGTGGAATAATACCCAATAGGGACTTCAAGAGAGTTGTTTTCCCGATACCATTTGCCCCGATAATAGCAACCTTTTGATTACGTTCAAAGGTAAGATTTAAAGGCTTGGTCAGAGGACGATCATAACCAATTTGCAAATCCTTGGCTTGGAAGATAAAGCGCCCTGGCGTACGAGCTGATTTGAAATCAAAGGATGGTTTTGGTTTCTCACTTTGTAATTCGATAATATCCATCTTATCCAATTTCTTCTGACGAGACATGGCCATGTTTCGTGTTGCAACACGCGCTTTGTTTCGGGCTACGAAGTCTTTGAGGTCTGCAATTTCTTTTTGCTGACGTTCGTAGGCTGCCTCCAGCTGAGATTTCTTCATGGCATAGACTTCTTGGAACTGGTAGTAGTCACCAGAGTAACGCGTCAGCTGTTGATTTTCCACATGATAGACAATATTGATAACATCATTGAGGAATGGAATATCGTGTGAAATAAGGACAAAGGCATTCTCATAGTTTTGGAGATAGCGCTTGAGCCAATCAATATGCTCAGCATCCAAATAGTTGGTCGGCTCGTCCAAAAGCAAGATATCGGGCTTTTCAAGGAGGAGTTTAGCCAAAAGTACCTTGGTTCTTTGCCCACCTGACAAAGAGGTTACATCCGTATCCATGCCAAAGTCCATGACACCAAGGGCACGCGCTACTTCATCAATCTTAGCATCCAAGGTATAGAAATCACGACTCTCCAAACGGTCTTGAAGTTCTCCCACTTCTTCCATGAGAGCATCAACATCTGCTCCGTCTTCAGCCATTTCCATATAAAGGTCATTGATACGAGCTTCAGCTTTAAACAGCTCATCAAAAGCTGTACGGAGCACATCACGCACCGACTGCCCTTCAGCAAGGACTGAGTGTTGATCCAAGTAACCGGCAGTCACATATTTGGACCACTCAACCTTTCCTTCATCTGGCAGCATTTTACCAGTCACAATGCTCATAAAGGTTGATTTTCCTTCACCATTGGCACCGACCAGACCGATATGTTCTCCCTTAAGGAGGCGGAAGGACACATCTTCAAAAATTGCACGGTCACCAAAACCATGACTCAGATTTTTAACTTCTAAAATACTCATTTTAATTCCTTATCTTGTTTTTATGTAATTGTTTATAGAGAAGCCAAGCCAGATAGCCACCCAAGGTATTGGTCCACAAATCATCAATCTCAAAGACGCGATTAAAATCAAAGAAAAAATCTAAGACTAACTGCGTACACTCAATTCCTAGGCTTATAAGAAAACTGAAAAAGATCACTTTTCTTGTCTTACGCAAATTTGGAAGGAGATAAAGGAGTTGGAAAATCAGAGGAAAAAGTAAGAAGACATTGAGGATATTTTGTAGAAAAAGCCAACATAATTGTCCTATGTCACTCACCTCACCCAGTTTCCAGAGAGAATTGAAAGGAGTCAAAAGAAAAACCAGGCGTCCAAGATGCTGAATACCTGGAGTTTCCACCCCCACGGGAGAATGTTCTTGAGGAGTAAAGCAAAAGTAAACGATACAAATACTATAGAAAATGACTCCCCAGACCAAAATACGATTATAAGTCTTCTTCATCATTAAGGATTGACTGCTGCGACTGCTTTCTGGCGGTCACGTTTCATTGTATTAGAACGCAATTGTCCACAAGCTGCATCAATATCAGTACCATGCTCTTGACGAACCACACAGTTAACCCCTTTTTTCTTAAGCGTATCATAAAAGGCCAGGACGCGCTCTTTAGGACTACGGCTATATTGGTCATGCTCACTAACTGGGTTATAAGGAATCAAGTTTACATAAGACAATTTCTTGATATTCTTGAGCAATTCAGCCAATTCTAAGGCTTGTTCTACACCATCATTGACTTCATTGAGCATGATATACTCAAAGGTCACACGACGATTGGTTGTTTCAATGTAGTACTCAATAGCAGCAAAGAGTTTTTCAATCGGAAAGGCACGGTTAATCTTCATGATACTTGAGCGCAGTTCATTATTAGGTGCATGAAGGGAAACGGCAAGATTGACCTGAACACCTTCATTAGCAAAATCACGAATTTTATGGGCCAAACCTGAGGTTGAAACCGTAATGTGACGAGCACCGATGGCCATTCCCTTGTCATCATTGATAGTACGAACGAAATTCAAGACATTGTTGTAGTTATCAAAGGGTTCACCAATCCCCATGACAACGATATGGCTGACGCGTTCGTCCTGACCACGCTCATCAAAGTATTTCTGAACCAGCATGATTTGCGCTACGATTTCACCGTTATTGAGGTCACGTTGTTTCTTAATCAAACCAGAAGCACAGAAGGTACAACCGATATTACAGCCGACCTGAGTGGTCACACAGACTGACAAACCATAGTGTTGACGCATGAGTACTGTCTCAATTAACATACCATCCGGCAATTCAAAAAGATATTTAACGGTACCATCAGCAGACTCTTGAACGATACGCTGTTTCAAGGGATTGACCACAAATTGTTCATTGAGTTTAGCAATCAAATCCTTGGAAAGGTTGGTCATCTCTTCAAATGACTGGACACGTTTACGGTAAAGCCATTCCCAGATTTGATCTGCACGGAATTTCTTTTCTCCCTGCTCCAAAACCCATTCCTGCATGGTTTGACGTGTTAAACTATAAATTGACGGTTTCATTTCTTCTCCTTATTCTCTACTCACTTCTGACGAATGACAAAATGACGTTGCCCCTTGTCCTCTTTCTGAGAATGCTGGTCTTTCTGACGACGTCTATTTTTCTTATCTGCATTCGGTTTTCGTTTGGTTTGAGTCGGTTTCTTTCCTTTTCTAGAAGGCTGTTCTTCTTCCTTCTTACGCATTTTCTTGTCAAATGATGCTCGCTTAGGGGCTTCATTTGATAAGACAAAATAGGCACAACCATAACTACAATACTCTAAAAGGTAGTCTTGTAAACGACTGATTTTTTCAAGTTTTTCTTCTGTTCGATCATCCTTGTAAAAACCTCGTAGGCGAAGCTGTTCGTTGCTCCAGTCTCCCACGATATAATCAAACTTGGTTAAGACTTCTGAAAAACGCTGATTAAAAGCCGTCACATCAAAGGCATCCTTGATATTTTCCACCAAGGAAAAAGCTATCCCTTCCGTTTCAACCTTGTCCCCATGTAAATGGAACTCAGGACCAGGAAACTTGTTATAGTTGTATAATTCAGGTGCAATTTCTTTTCGCATAGATATCCTTTTTCCACGATTACTTAATACTTTATTCTACCATAATTTCTAGCAGTTAGCACGTTTCTCATAAAAATGAAAAAAGTCTGACGATTTTGTCAGACCAAAATAATATAACCTTAAAAAGAGAAGAACAATTCTTCCCTCCATATATCATATCATTATTTAGCAGCTGCGTACAATTCATCTACTTTGTTCCAGTTGATCACTGAGAAGAAAGCTTTGATGTAGTCAGGACGCACGTTGCGGTATTTCACGTAGTAAGCATGTTCCCAAACGTCCAAGCCCAAGATTGGTTTTTTACCTTCTGAGATTGGTGTGTCTTGGTTTGCTGTTGAAGTCACTTCAAGTTTACCTTCTTTGTTGACAACCAACCATGCCCAGCCAGAACCAAAACGAGTTGTTGCTGCTGCAGTGAAGGCTGCTTGGAAGTCTTCAAATGAACCAAATGTTGCATCGATTGCTGCTGCAAGTTCTGCTGAAGGAGCTGTTTTCTCAGGAGTCATCAATTCCCAGAAAAGAGCGTGGTTCAAGTGTCCACCACCATTATTGATAAGTGCCTGACGGATATCAGCTGGGATAGATTCTACATCAGCAAGCAAGGCTTCAAGATCTTCGCCGATTTCAGGGTGTTTTTCAAGAGCTGCATTAGCATTGTTGACATAAGTTTGATGGTGTTTGTCATGGTGCAAATGCATTGTTTCCGCATCGATGTATGGTTCCAAAGCGTCGTATGCATATGGAAGATCTGGTAAGATAATAGCCATCTGTAATACCTCTTTTTCTTTCTATATGAAAATGATAACGTAAACATTCACTTTTTTCAAGTTTTTTGCTTATAGATAAGGAAATCACTGAGATACTTTCTAATCATACTCTTCGAAAATCTCTTCAAACCACGTCAACGTCACCTTGCCGTAGATATGTTACTGACTTCGTCAGTCTTATCTACAACCTCAAAACAGTGTTTTGAGCTGACTTCGTCAGTTTCATCCGCAACCTCAAAAACATGTTTTGAGCTGACTTCGTCAGTTTCATCCGCAACCTCAAAGCAGTGCTTTGAGCAACCTGCGGCTAGTTTCCTAGTTTGCTCTTTGATTTTCATTGAGTATAAAACAAGCAAATCAGCAAGAAACCCACGACAAAATAATATTGACGCGGGTTGTAGTTTCAAAAAAATATCAATTTACCTGACTAGCAATCTGTAGGAGTGCCTTTTCAAAAAGGAAACCTTTTTCATAAAGACCTGTCTTAATCTGATAGTCTGTCTCAATCAAATAAGAAATAGCTTGCTTCAGAAAGCTCAAGGAAAGTCCTCGCGAATCTCTTAATGCAAACTTGATTTGATAGGGATTGGGAGTCCGTCCCAGATAACTACCTAAACTACTTGCAATCTGCGCTTCTGTTTGGCCAGACTCCGACAAAATTTTCACCTGAGTAAAAGTTCGAAATTGTCCTAACATGACAGCTATGAGCTTAATTTCGTCTTCCCCTTGCAAGGTCAAATCTCTAACCAAGTCGCGCGCCTGGTCCATCTTTTTAGTCAGAATAAACTGAGTTAAATCAAAAATATTGTCCTGTAAGGTCTTGGGAATGGCATTGACAATATCCTCTTCCTCGATAACAGAATCCGCCTTATAGGACTGTAAAAAGAGCAGATTTTTCTGGATTTCGCTAAATTGAAAACCAGACTTGACGAGGAGATTTTCAAAGGATTGCCCCACAAACTGCAGACCTTGTTCCTGGCTCCATTTTTGGAAATACTGGCGCAATTCTTGTTCTTTGGCTTCTACTGCATCAAAAACCTTGGCATCACGCTTAAGTAATTTGACCAACCGTCTTTTGCTATCCAGTTTTCCTTCCGCAAAGATCAACAACTTGGTTGTTGGCGAAGGGTTATCAAGGTATTCCTCAAACGACTTGAGCTCATCATCTGTTAAAAAGCGTTTCTTGGCTGTTGTGATATCGACAAAATGGTCTAATATCACGATTTTCTCATCCGCAAAGAAAGGGAGACTGACCAACTCCAGTTCCACATCCTTGTAAGCTACTTCTTTCATATCAAAGTAGGCAAAGTTAAGGTCAGCAGAATCATAACCAATCTGTTTCAATACTTGACTCTTCATAACTTCAAACTGACCCTGATCTGTCCCTGTAAAAAGGCTCAGGCTCGGTAAATTTGATAAAGTCAACTTCTGACTTTCTTCAATGGCTAGCATCTTCTCTCCTTTCTTCTAACTTTTTAGTTCATTTAATCAATATAGTGCAATTTCCCACGGAAATCTTCTAGGCTTTCGTACCCTTTTTCCTCCATGATTGCTTTCAGTTCATTAGTAATACGATCAAAAGCACCAACTCCTTCTTTGTGAAGGGTGGTTCCCACCTGCACCATACTTGCTCCACAGAGGATATGTTCAAAGGCATCACGACCAGTCAAAACGCCACCGGTTCCGATGATTTGGATTTGAGGATTTAAGCGTTGATAAAAGGCATGAACATTAGCTAGAGCAGTTGGTTTGATATACTCACCACCAATGCCACCGAAACCATTTTTAGGACGAATAACGACAGACTCATCTTCTATATAAAGGCCGTTTCCGATAGAGTTGACGCAGTTGACAAACTTAAGAGGATACTTATTGAAAATAGCTGCCGCTTGGTCAAAGTGAACAATGTCAAAATATGGTGGCAATTTAATTCCAAGAGGTTTGGTGAAGTAGGCAAACACCTCTGCCAAAATCCGGTCTGTTGTCTCAAAATCATAGGCAATCTGAGGTTTTCCTGGAACATTTGGACAGGAGAGGTTTAGCTCAGTCAGACCACGAAAATCACTCTCTTGGACTTTTTTCAAAATAGTATGGGTTTCCTCTGGAGACATGCCAACTAGAGATAAAAAGAAAGTTCGGTTTGGCTCTTTTTCCTGCAAGTCCAAAAGATAGTCCAAATAATAGTCTAAACCATTATTTGGCAAGCCCATAGAGTTGATAGAACCAAGTGGAACATCTTGGTAGCGTGGCTCAGGATTTCCCTGACGAAAGTCCAAGGTTGCTGTCTTAGTGACAAAGGTTCCTGCCGCTGAGTTTTTAACCCCTTCTAACTCCTCTATCGTCATACAAGCCACACCTGCTGCATTCATCAAACAATTGTCAAACTCAAAGCCAGCTATTTGTGTTTTCGTTGATACCATGATTCTAATCCTCCAGATTCCTTTTATTGCTAATATTATATCACATTTTCAGATTTTCTCTTTGAGAAAGATATTTACAAGAAAAAGGTTCGTTTTTATCTATTTTCAAAAAGTCTCAAAACTAAATTGATAGAATTTTTAGAAAATTTTTGTTTTTCTCTTTACAGTTAAAAAATTTTCTGCTATAATGACTCATGTAATAAAATATAACAACAAAAGGAGAACGATATGACATCTGCTAAAGAATATATCCAAAGCGTGTTTGAAACTGTAAAAGCTCGTAACGGGCACGAGGCTGAATTCCTCCAAGCTGTCGAAGAATTTTTCAACACTTTGGAACCTGTATTTGAAAAACACCCTGAGTATATAGAAGAAAATATCTTGGCACGTATTACTGAACCAGAGCGCGTGATTTCTTTCCGTGTTCCTTGGGTTGACCGTGATGGAAAAGTTCAAGTAAACCGTGGCTACCGTGTTCAATTCAACTCAGCTGTTGGACCATACAAAGGCGGACTTCGTTTCCACCCAACTGTAAACCAAGGGATTTTGAAATTCCTCGGATTTGAACAAATCTTTAAAAACGTCTTGACTGGACTCCCTATCGGTGGAGGTAAAGGTGGATCAGACTTCGATCCTAAAGGTAAAACAGATGCTGAAGTGATGCGCTTCTGCCAAAGCTTCATGACTGAACTGCAAAAATACATCGGCCCATCACTTGATGTACCTGCTGGTGATATCGGTGTTGGTGGACGTGAGATTGGTTACCTTTACGGTCAATACAAACGCCTTAACCAATTTGATGCTGGTGTCTTGACTGGTAAGCCTCTTGGATTTGGTGGTAGCTTGATTCGTCCAGAAGCAACTGGTTACGGTTTGGTTTACTACACTGAAGAAATGCTCAAAGCTAACGGTAATAGCTTTGCTGGTAAGAAAGTTGTTATTTCAGGTTCTGGTAACGTTGCTCAATACGCTCTTCAAAAAGCGACTGAACTTGGTGCAACTGTTATCTCTGTATCTGATTCAAATGGTTATGTCATCGATGAAAATGGTATCGACTTCGATCTTTTGGTTGACGTTAAAGAAAAACGTCGCGCTCGTTTGACTGAGTATGCAGCTGAGAAAGCAACTGCTACTTATCATGAAGGTTCTGTATGGACTTATGCTGGAAACTATGACATCGCTCTTCCATGTGCGACTCAAAACGAAATCAACGGTGAAGCAGCTAAACGTTTGGTTGCTCAAGGAGTTATCTGTGTCTCTGAAGGTGCCAACATGCCGAGCGACCTTGATGCTATCAAAATCTACAAAGAAAATGGTATCTTCTACGGACCTGCAAAAGCTGCCAACGCTGGTGGTGTAGCCGTTTCAGCTCTTGAAATGAGCCAAAATAGCCTTCGCCTCTCATGGACTCGTGAAGAAGTTGACGGACGTCTCAAAGATATCATGACAAACATCTTCAACACAGCTAAAACAACTTCAGAAACATACGGTCTTGATAAAGACTACCTTGCAGGAGCTAACATTGCTGCCTTTGAAAATGTAGCAAACGCTATGATTGCACAAGGTATTGTTTAAGACTCATTTGCTCAATCCTCAATCGCTCCGATTGGGGATTTTTATGTTGAATTAAAAAGTTGAAAAATTACTTACTCGCCCCCTTTTTTGCCCCTTCTTGAACAAAAAGAAAAACCACTACTCCTAAGAATAGCGGTTTAATCATGTTTTTAAGCTACTAATGTAGTCGCTCTATTATTTGGCGTTTTTTCTTTTAAAGACTTTTTGCCCAGTTTAACTTCTTAAGAAAGCCAAATGATATTCTCCATTCAATTTAACTGCTACTTTCTCATGGATAGACTGATTTTTTAAAGAACAAATTTCTCCATATTTCCAACTTTCATGCTCCCCTGATAATCTAGTGACAGACTTCACTTGATTATCTAAGTTAGCAACTGTAGCACTAAGCTCTTCTTTTGGAATAATTTCTTCAGTAATTGTAAATGATTGTTCCCCTATCTTCAACTCTCTGGCTTCTTGCTCATTGATAGCAAATCCTCCTACTAAGTGAACATAAAATAAGTCAGAAACTTTTAGGAGTTCTTCTTTAGAAATATTATCAAGTAGTCTACATTTATAGAAAGTACTATCAATTTTTATGGCAAATTCTCTACTCTTGGTCTGATATAAGTCACCAATCTCCAACAAATCATTCTTTATTTCATTATTGGAATCATCGTAAGATATTTCATAAGTATCATCATGATTGCTTACTTTACTTTCAATATCTTCATATGAAATTAATTGATTAGTTACACCATAATGCTCTCCTTTATAATCAAATCGATTATAACTTGAGTCGAGAAATTTAACATCATACTTCTCATATGTGCATCCAGTCAATCCAAGTAAACTTAAGAAAAAAATTACGGAAAGATAGATCTTTTTGAATTTCATAGTTCTCCTCCTAATTTTCTATAGTTAAATTATCAAAAATCAATAACGCCTCTCTCCAATATGTCTTTACAGATTTATTTTGGTTATAAAGTAAAGTCAAAACAATTCCCAAATTTCCATCCAAAAATTTAACACTCCATTCATTTCCATCAGAATATATAATTAAACACCTTTTCTGCTTACAACTACTAAATTAGCAACAAACAATAATACAACATAAAAAGTTAAAGCTAATAAATAGTTTGTGCTTCTAAAATTATTTTCTAAAATTATATTAACTGGTAAAATTACTGGAATCCAAAAAATATTAAGAAAAACTTTATTTGTTGCAAATAATATAAATAAACTTTCTACAACAGCAATAAGTAAATTGCCACCTTTCACAATAAACAATGTCAATAGCATGTGGAAATGATTTAGCAATATTAGTAATAACCAACTAACTATTCCTACGTAAAAATAATATGAAAAGTGTTCTAACTCTATACCTACAACTACCCATAAAGGAATAGTAAGTAAAGATAATAGTAAATCTAACACAAAAATTTTCGCTCCCCATATACTGGCTGTATTTCTCGAGCCTTTAATATTCTGATAATTATTAGCATTGATTTCTTGTTCAGATACTAATAAAGTGATTATCGTAGTTATCATACAATAGCCTAACATGGGTAAAAAGATAATATTTTCCAATACAATTGTGTTATTTACAGATAATATGTAAATTGGAATTGTCAATAGTTGTATAGTAGACAAAATCAAAATAATGTATAGTTGATACGAACCTTTAAATTTAATCATTTCACTTTTTAGCAATTGGATCATTACTTAACCTCCAATTTAACATTAACAAAGAAACAATAAATAGAATCAATGATAGAAATACGGTAAATACTACCATTTTAACGTCTGTTACATGATTTGTTAAATCTAAATCTCCTGACGGTTTTATATACATAAGACTATAAGCAATTTTATAATGATATGTAAAAGGAAAGAAGAACCAAAAGCTACTTTGAGCGATAAAAGGTGCAACCAAAAAACAAATCAAGGAGTTAATAGATACTAAGATATAGGGGTTGATCCGTTTCGAAAATAGATACAAGAGTGGCAATACCCATATGGATGTTATCGAAATAAGTACTAAACAAATTAAGTCACCAATTATATTCAATGATATTAAGTCGCCATACAAAAAATTACTTGTAAATAATAATATAGCTAAAAACCATACGTTCGAAATGAGTAAATCTTTTAATTTTAAAAGTATCTTTACGATATATATTTTTATGCTATCATTTCGAAAGTATATATTCTGGAAGTTTCCTGCAGCTTCTTCTGCTTTATAATCATATAAAAATAACAATCCAATAAGCGTGTACAAAAAGACGGCTTCCCACCAATATATTGAAAAACTTTCTAGAATACTCGGTCCAACAAGTAATACAGCTATTAAAATCGACAATCCAGGAGCTATTATCAAGAATTTTTTGGATGTATTTTTTCGCTGTTTTAACCATTCTGATTTAAATATTTTTATCATATTGCGTCACCTCCATGAACAATTCTTATAAATAAAGATTCTAAATCATCACTTTGAACATTCGAACCATCGTAAAAAATTTGACCATCATGTAAAATAACAATTTTATCTGCCACTTTACTAACTTCATACAGTTGATGGCTAGATAAAAGAATTGTCATTCCTGATTTCTTTAAAGAAATCATTAAATTCAATAATTCCTTTATACCATCTGGATCTAATCCATTGGTAGGTTCATCCAAAATGAGCAAATCTGGACTAGTAATTATTGCCATGCCTAATCCCAAACGTTGTTTCATACCTAAAGAAAAGCTCCCTGCTTTTTTCTTTCCCGTATTAGATAACCCAATCAAGTTTAATACTTCATTAATTCGTTCGTCAGAAATGTCATATAACAATGCTCTTGTTTTTAAATTATCAAAAGCAGTTAAGTTCATATAGATAGCAGGAGTTTCAATAAGCGCTCCAATCTCATATATGCCCGCATTTTTTCCCCCATTAAAAATAACCTCACCACTGTCAGCGTTTTCAAGACCAAAAATAATCTTCATAATTGTTGATTTTCCTGCACCATTGATACCTAATAATCCACAAATACTTCCCTCTTTTATTTCAAAAGAAATATTTTTCAGCACTTCTCTATCCTTATATGATTTTCTAAGTTTTTGAACTTGTATATTCATAACTATAATTCCTCCTTGTTTTATACTTGTATGTTACACTTTATTTTTCAAAATTTGTTCAGACTTTTCAATTTTAAAAAATAAAAAAATAGATATTCCTCAATTTAGAAGATTATCTATTTTTATATACATAACTATTATGTGGAAGGTATCTAATATATCCCTATAGAATTATTTTTTAATAAGCAACGTCACTTGAGCACCACCTCTATCTGGATTTGATAAAAACAATTCTCCAAAATGTCTAGTTGCAACTTGTTTAGCAAATGCTAACCCTAAACCATAGTGCTTATTATTCCTACCTTTATTCTCAGTATAAAATAACTTATCTGCATTTAATAAGGACTGTTCAGTAAAAGGGAGACCATTGTTCCACACTCCAAAATTAATATACTCTGTTTCCTCAATGATAGTAAGAGTAACTTTTTTTTCTCCAGAACTATATCTTGCTGCATTTGCTAAAATATTAATTAATGCCCTATTTAAATTAAAACGATTTCCCTTAAAAAACATTAATTTTGTAGTATTAATAATTTTGAAATCAACCTTTGCATTATTCATTACAGATTTCGCCTCTACTGACAGATCACTTAAAAAATCAGGTAAATATATCTGTTCCCCATAATCTTTATCTTCAATTAGTAATCTTGAATAATCAATCATTGAACTAAAGTATCTTTCAAAAATCACTATACTGTTATTCATTGACTGAGTATATTCCTTCTGTTGATCAGTCAGGTTAGTTAATTCAAGCAACTCTAAATTTCCCTTTAGTACTGTTAAAGGAGTTTTTACATCATGAGCTAATGCACCAACTTGAAAAGATAAATCTTCCTTCTCCCTTCTCTCTGATTTGAGTAAATTAGTTAACTCGTCGTCCTTTTGATATAATACAGAGAGAATTTCATCGAACTCTTGTATTTGAGCGGGAATGTTTTTTTCTTTAAATGTTAACTGCCCCATGTTTAAAGCTTTTTTTTGTATAAGTAGAAAATTTTTTGAAAATTCTTTTATTAATCTTGTAAGTGACCAAATGAGTAAAATCGTTTCGAAAACGAAGAAAAATAAATAAGAAAATAGATTAAATGAAATGTGACGCAAATTCGGATTAACAAACTCAGGTATCATGGGTTGCCTGACAGTAAGTACAATCTCTGAATTAGCATAATACCCATAATACACCTCACTATTACTTACAGATTCATTTTTAGCAAAAACTTCTCGATAGGCAGGCAAATCCTTTTTTTGATAATTACCCTCTTCAATTGTACCTGTCTTGCGATTAAATACAACATAGTCAAATATAGAGTTATTCATTGCTTGAACTACATCACTTAAATTGCTGGTATCACTCACTGAAATTTCAATTTTAGAGTCGTATACATTTAATTGTCCTGTAAAAACAAGTAAATAAGTAAATATAAAAAATAAAAGTATACTCAGTAACGTACCTGTTACTAGTTCTAAAACAGTCCTTATTATACGTCCTCTAATTGTACTATTCTTCTTAATCATGCCACTTGTATCCCATACCTCTAACTGTTTTTATAGGATTAATTCCATAGGATGAGAATTTTAATCTTATTTGATAGATATACTCAGATATTGAACGAAAGAGGGTTTCAGCATCATCATCATAAACGTTTTCATATATATCTTGTACAGTAAAAATTTTTCTTGGATTGCTAGATAATAGCTCTATGATATCATATTCCCTACTTGTAAAGGCAAGACTATCTCCATTAATACAAACAATTTTTTCTTGTAAATAAATCGTTATTGGAGATAATTCTCGAACAATTTGATTACTTAATTCACCTTGTTTGTATCGTTCTTCTCGTTTGAGATTTGCAGCAACTTTAGCAATTAATTGATTGATGCTGAAAGGTTTTGTAATATAGTCATCTCCTCCTAAATTCAATCCTGATACTATATCTTCTTCGGTATCTTTTGCACTAACAAAAATAATAGGGGAGCTTACTTTATTTCTAATCTGCTTACAAATTTGCATACCATCTATATTGGGCATCATTACATCTAATAAAATCAAATCAAATCCTTTGAAATTATTAATATTGATTGGTGCAGTCACTTCTTGATACGTCGTTACCTGATAGTTTTTCATCTCTAAAATAGTTCGCATCAATTTCAAAATTTCAAAATCGTCATCTACAACTAATATCTTATACATTCTATCACCTCAAAAAATTTTAGAGAACTACCTGCAATGCTCCGTATTTCTGACAAAGAATAGTCTCAATACATCAGTTTGTAATGTAAATTAAATTTTTAGAAACTAGTATAAATCTATTTTACACTATCTTGAACAAAATTCGTAATATTTAATAATATAATTTGAGTGCCATCAATATCATTTCTTATCCAGCAGAAATAACCATAACTTTCCCATCTATATGTGAATAATCCTCCCCCTTAAGTTCTCCAACGTAATGTTTCAATGCTTCTTGATTATTTTAATCTAGACCCTCATCACCTACTGAAGCAACAATTATTGAACCTTGACATTTGAGATTGTATCAGAGAAAATTCAGATTTTATTCAGAGAAAAAATCATCTTTACACTACTAGTGAAATTCAAATTTAAGAAAGAATCAATTTCTAAAATTTTTCATGTCCTAAAAAAACGGAATACGTTTTGAACTTGTTCAGATTATTTTCTATCCCTTCTTCCACTTATGCCCAGCCCAGCCTGCCAAGACAAGTAAAGCAAGGTTAAAAATGATAAAGAAATGTGACCTTTTCAACTTTTCTTTTCAAGATAGGTTGAGTATTCCTATCCTCCTCATTCTCAAAAAGAATTTTAGGTAATTTATAATACCGTTCTGAAGTTTGGTATTGATTTGCGGTAATTCGTTTCATAGCGCCCCTCCAAGTTCTTTGAGTATTAAATCTCCACTTTATTCCAATCGAACCAAGCCACTTTTTTCTAATTCAGCCATACGAGAGATGGCTTCAACAATATCAATTCTCATTTCACGTACTAAAAATGAAATGACAATATAGCGTGATGATTGTAATTCTTTTGTCATTTTCCCTCCTGAAAATAAAAAAAGGAGAACAATATTCAACTGTTCTCCACGATAAATTTGTTAAAAAGAAAAACCCTGCCAAATTAATTTTTGGTAGGGTTTTTGGTAGGAAACTAAATTAATTTATCAGTTTCTAAAATGTGTTCACGATTCTAAAAGGCTGATACTATAGTATCCCGAATTCTAATTGGTATATGCCTCTTATTTAAGAGTAACTGAAGCTCCAGCTTCTTCCAATTTAGCTTTGATTTCTTCAGCTTCTGCAGTTGCAACGCCTTCTTTAACAAGTGCTGGTGCACCGTCAACAAGTTCTTTAGCTTCTTTAAGTCCAAGACCTGTGATTTCACGTACAACTTTGATAACGCCAACTTTTTTGTCGCCTGCAGATGTCAATTCAACGTCGAATGAATCTTTAGCAGCACCAGCGTCAGCAGCACCAGCTGCAGCAACAGCTACAGGAGCAGCTGCAGTTACACCAAATTCTTCTTCGATAGCTTTTACAAGGTCGTTCAATTCAAGGATTGAAGCTTCTTTAATTTCAGCAATAATGTTTTCAATGTTCAATGCCATTGTTATTTCCTCCAAATATGTTTTAAATTTATAATAGATTTTCGTAGCTAGGCTACGCTGCGTAGCTTAAGATTAAGCTGCGTCTTCTTTGTTGTCTGCAACCGCTTTGACTGCAAGAGCAACGTTGCGCACTGGCGCTTGAAGTACAGAAAGGAGCATAGAAAGAAGTCCTTCGCGGTTTGGAAGAGTTGCAAGAGCAAGAATCTCTTCTTTAGATGCGACAGCGCCTTCGATTGCACCACCTTTGATTTCAAGTGCTTCAGCGTTTTTAGAAAAGTCGTTCAAGATTTTCGCTGGTGCGATAACATCTTCGTTAGAAAATGCTACTGCAGATGGTCCAACAAATACAGATGCAAGATCTTCAAGACCAGCTTTTTCAGCTGCACGACGCAAGATTGAGTTTTTAATCACTTTATACTCAACTTCGCTTCCACGAAGCTCACGACGAAGAACTGTATCTTGCTCAACTGTCAAACCACGAGCGTCTACAACGACGATAGATGCAGCAGCTTTCATTTTCTCAGCTACTACGTCAACTAGTTCCGCTTTTTTAGCAATAATTGCTTCACTCATTAGTGTGTTCACCTCCGTTATTATTTTGCTTGGGGAATTTTTCCAAAAGAAAAACGCGCCCAAACCTAGACACGAAAGTACAATACGCTTCTTTTTACATGATACGTTTTGTCCTCGGTAGGATACTTATGAGTCGAGCTCCCCTACTGTCTTAGGCAGTTTTTTCAAACCGTATATAAGTATAGCATAGTCAAAAAAAGAATGCAAGATTTTTGCAAACTTTTTTTAAAATTTTTTCGTGATTTTTCTTTTAAAGTTCTACTGTCAGGACTTGACCTTGCTTAACAATCTGTTCTCCAGCGATATAAACATCATCAACGTCGCTGGATTTGACTGCATAGACTAGGTGAGAGAGCATATTTTCTTGGGGTTGAAGATGGATTTTCCCTTGTGGTTGGATGACCAGAAAATCTGCTTGCTTGCCAACTTCCAGACTTCCTATTTCATTTTCCATTCCAAGAACCTTAGCACCTTCTATCGTTAGAGCTTTGAGGGCTGTGGCGATTGGAAACTGGCTGGCATCTCCACTCTTCATTTTCTGTAAGAGAGCTGCTGTTCGTCCTTCCTCAAACATATCAAGGTTGTTGTTGGAAGCAACTGAATCTGTCGCAATTCCCACAGCCACTCCTGCTTTTTGGAGTTGGATGATTGGAGCGATTCCTGAGGCCAGTTTGAGGTTACTGATAGGATTGTGAGCGATAGCCACTTGAGAAGTTGCCAAACGTTCAATTTCTCGATCGTTTAATTCGACCCCGTGAGCAAAGACAGATGGATGATCTAAGTAACCCAGTTCTTCTAAAAAGGCTAGAGGACGTTTGCCGTATCGTTTTAGGATAATTCCTGACTCCTCCTTGGTCTCCGCAACATGGATATGGATAGGAATATTCAACTCTTTTGCCATATCTAAGCTTTCTGCCAGCAAGTCTCTACTACAGCTGTAAGGAGAATGTGGTGCTACCATAACCTTGAAATTTGGATTTTCATATCCTAAAATTTCCTCAATAATTGCTCGAGTTCTTGCAATGGTCTCAGCAGTTGTTTCTGCCCCTGAAGAAAAGAGGGTCGGCGAGAAATAACAACGCATCTTGGAATCTTTCACTGCCTGATAAATCCGTTCAATATCCACACCATTGGGATTATACATATCATTAAAGGTTGTTGTTCCTGACTGGAGCATCTCTGTCAGAGCTTCTTTGACCGCCTTGGTAGTCATGTCAGGAGTAAATCCTGCTTCTGCAGGCCAGATATAGTCATTGAGCCATTCATGGAGATTGCTATCATCTCGAATTCCTCTCAATCCTGTCATAGCAGAATGGGTGTGACAATTGACCAAACCAGGCATAATCCAGGCTCCCTGATAGTCTATAATCTGCTCAGCTTGCTCTAAAATCTCTGACTGCTCTTGACCAACATAGACGATTTGAGAATCCTTAACGGCTAAGATTCCATCTAGATAAACATGGAAATCTTTGTCACAAGTCACGATATTTACATGCTGATAGACTTTCATTCTAGGCTCCTTTTCTAAAAGACAATTTATACTCAAATTCAAACCACTTCAGATTCACCTTGCCGTAGATATATGATTACTGACTTCGTCAGTCTTATCTACAACCTCAAAACAGTGTTTTGAGCTGACTTCGTCAGCCTTATCTACAACCTCAAAGTAGTGCTTTGAGCAACCTGCGACTAACTTCCTAGTTTGTTCTTTGATTTTCATTGAGTATTACAGTGAATAATTTTTCTAGCTATTGTAACAAAAAAGTCACCCAAAGGCAACTTTTTTATCTATAAGAATTCGAAATTAGAATGGCTTATTCAGAGCTAAAAGCTGTAGCTTGCTGCATTTGGTAATACTTGCCCTTTCGAGCCATGAGTTTCTGATGGTTCCCATACTCAACAATATCACCATCCACTAAGACTAGAATCATATCCGCATCCTGAATGGTTGACAAGCGGTGGGCAATGATAAAGCTTGTACGCCCCTTCATGAGTTTTGCAAAGGCATCCTGAACCAGCACTTCTGTCCGCGTATCGATGGATGAAGTTGCTTCGTCTAAGATAAGAATCTTGGGAATAGCCAGAAAGACTCGGGCAATAGTCAAAAGCTGGGCCTGACCGACAGAGAGAGATTCACCTGCATTTTCCAGTTTGGTATCGTATCCCTGTGGCAACTGTTGGATGAAAAAGTCTGCATTGGCTGCTTTGGCAGCAGCAATCACCTGCTCCCGACTGGCTTCAGGGTTACCAAAGGCAATATTGTCATGAATAGTCCCTTGCTTAAGCCAGGTTTCTTGGAGCACCATTCCAAACTGTTGTCGTAAAGAGGCACGACTATAGTCATAAATGGATTTCCCGTCTAGCAAGATATCTCCCAAGTTAATAGGATAAAAACGCATGAGGAGATTGATAAGAGTTGATTTGCCAGCACCTGTCGGACCAACGATAGCCACCTTGCTACCAGCTGGAATATCAATAGATAAATCCTTAATCAAAATCTTTTCAGGATGGTAACCAAAAGAGACATGTTTAAAGGAAATAGCTCCTTTAACTTGGTCACTGGTCAAGACTTCCTTACCAGTTTCAGCCAGCTCAGTGCTATCTAAGACAGCATAGACACGCTCTGCGCAAGCAAGAGCACTTTGCAATTCGGCTAGAACTGAGGAAATATCGTTAAAGGGCTTAGTGTACTGTTGGACATAATTCAAAAAAGTCACTAAACGCCCGATAGTCAAGGTAGAGCCTATCATGATACGATAAGCTCCCACTCCAGCTAGAAGCGCATAAATGAGCGCATTTACAAAGCGAGTTGAAGGATTAACTGTTGAAGAATAAAAGATAGCTGACTGAGAATAACCTGCATAATTGGCATTAGCCTCGTGCAGCCTTTGGATAAACTCTTCCTGAGCATTAAAGGACTGGATAATGGTCTGCTGGTTCAACGATTCTTCAATTAATTGTGTCTGAATCCCCCTCGTCTCTGTTTGCTTCTGGAAGAGATGATAGGATCTCTTGGCAATAAAACGTGAAATTACCATAGACAGTGGCGTCAACAGCAAGACTAAGAGAGTCATGAGGAGATGAATCTGAAGCATGGCTAGAATACTAACAAAAATCATCAAGACACCAATGAAAAATTGGTTAAAAATCATGGTCAAGCCAGCTGCCAACTGTTCGATGTCCGTGGTTACACGACTGACCATTTCTCCACTTCCTTGTCGATCCACAAAGGCAATCGGTAAACGATGGAGCTTATGGATGATTCGCTCTCGCAAGTCTCTGGTATAAGAAAAGATTAGGCGATTATAGAGGAGAGGATTGACCCACTGCACAAGGGTATTTCCTATGACCACCAAGATCATTTGGAGAAAAATCTGCCAAAAAACTGATGAAGAACCAGCCACCATGGCTTGGTCAATGACCTGCCCAATCAAGATAGGAAGATAAATTGATAAGGCAACCTGGGCAATAGTTCCTAGAAAGGCTAGGAAAAGGAGGAAGGGATGACTTGCTAAATCTTTTGCCAAACGTTTGAGCGTCTGGTTTGCAGTTTGTCGTCTCATACTAGTCCTCCTTACCATGTTGGGATGCATTGATTTCGCGATAAACTTGACTGGATTTCATCAAGTCCTCGTGATTGCCGATAGCTAGGAGCTCACCTTTTTCCAAGAGGAGAATCTGGTCTGCCATCTGAAGCGTCGAAGTCCGTTGAGAAATCAAAATTAAGCTCGTATTTGGCAAATTTTCTCGGATAGCTTTCAAGAGCTTGGACTCGGTAATGGTGTCAAGAGCCGAAGTCGCATCATCTAGGATGAGAAACGGACCCTGCCGCAAGACTGCTCGTGCGATAGACAGCCTTTGTTTTTGACCGCCCGAGAAATTTCGCCCTCCTGCCTCAACTAGAGCATCCAAGAGTCCTTCCTTATCACTGACAAAATCCTTGGCTTGTGCAATTTCCAAGGCCTGCCAAAGCTCTTGGTCAGTTACTTCTTGATGTAAACCTAGAGTCAAGTTGGAACGAATGCTTCCCTTAAAGAGCTCGACTTTTTGAGGCACATAGGCAATCCAAGACCGCCACTCCTCTAAATTACTAGGACTACGTCCATCTCGATAAAGGTCAATGCTCCCCTTGTCTGCTGGATAAAGTCCAAGGATGAGTTGCACCAAACTTGATTTACCAGAACCCGTTCCCCCAATGATACCAAGGATTTGCCCTTGCTTCATATCAAAGGAAATGTCTCTCAGAGAAGGCTGGGCCGCATCAGGATAGGTAAAGGTCAGTTCTTGAACTTGTAAAACCTGATCACTGGTAGCTTGCTTTTGTTCTAATTCTGAATGGATGTCTTCTGGAGCTTCGGCAAAGACTTCCTCAATTCGCTTAGCTGAGATATAGGACTGGTTGAGAGAATTTATCAGCATGGCTAGCTTGACCAATTCCACCAAAATCTGTAAGAGATAGTTGATAAGGGCAATGAGAGCACCTTGACTGAGCAATCCTCCTTGAATAGAAATATAGCCTTGCCATATAATAACGAGGAGAGTTCCATTTACAATCAGATAGGTCAGGGGTGTTAATAAACTGGACCAGAAACCTGTCTTTTCTTGTAATCTAGCATAGACTTGGTTAAGAGTTTGAAAAATCTGTAACTCTCGTTTTTCTTGTCCAAAAGCACGAATAACTCGCATTCCTTGTAATTGCTGACGTGTTTCCTGAACCAGTTGATCCGTTTTCTTTCTCAGACTGCTGTAGAGAGGATTAACCAGTCTAGAGAGCCCTACAATAACAATGGTCAAAATGACAACCATGACCAAGAACCAAAGAGTCAGCTCAGCTGAGATTCGATAGGCCATAAAAATGGCTCCAAAAACGATAATAGGCGCTCGTAAAAAGAGACGCAGGAATTGATTGATACCAGTCTGAATCTGGTAGGTATCCGAAATCAAGCGAGTGACCAAGCTAGAAGTGGTCAAACGATCTCTGCTGTCCTTGGGCAAGGAAAGAATATGGCGATAGAGGTCACCTGTCAATTCTTTGGCAAATCCAACCGCAGCCTTAGCTGAGTAGAACTGGGCTATTAAGGCTACTACCACACCAATCACTGCAAAGATAAGGAGCAACCCAATCTGCATCCAGAGATGTCCTTGATTTCTCTGGGGCAAGGATTGGTCAACAATCCCAGCAATCACCATGGGAACCAAGAGCTCAAACACAGCTTCTAGTAACTTGAACAAGGGGGCTAAAATGGATTCCTTGATGTAGGGTTTAAAGTAAGATAATAGGTGTTTCATAAATCCCTTCTATTCGTATTCTGGAAATGAAGAAAGTGGGAAGCACCCACCCTCTCTGTTTTATTTGTTTAAGTATGGCAGTAGATAGCCATATCCTGCTTTTTCCATCTCATCCTTGGCCACAAAGCGCAAGGAAGCAGAATTGATACAGTAACGGAGGCCACCAAACTCACGCGGTCCATCTGTGAAAACATGGCCCAAGTGAGCATTCCCCGACCGAGAACGAACCTCAATTCGCTCCATTCCATGGCTGAGATCCTTGTAATAATGAATCAATTCCTTGGAAATCGGACGGCTAAAACTTGGCCAACCACAACCTGAGGCAAACTTATCCTTGGCAAAAAAGAGTGGCTCACCTGTCGTAATATCTACATAAATTCCCTCTTCAAAGGTTTGGTCATAGGCATTGGTAAATGGAGCCTCTGTGGCAGCTTCTTGGGTAACACGATAGGATTCTTCAGATAAACTGCCCTTTAACACATCTTGACTAGGCTTTTCATAGTTTGCTGCATCAATCAATGGCTTCTCAGCATCGGTCACATCGATATGACAGTAACCTGAAGGATTCTTCTTAAGATAGTCTTGGTGGTAATCTTCAGCAAGAATGTAGTGGCGAAGTTTCTCCACCTCTACTGCAATCTTTCGACCAAGCATGCGCTCCTGCTCCTGCACCACTGTGTAGATAGCAGGTAGGTCTGATTCATCCTGATAATAGATCCCAGTTCGATATTGGCGACCACGGTCATTCCCTTGTTGATTGATTGACAAGGGATCGATGACTCGGAAATAATAAAGTAAAATCTCTCTAAGTGACACTGCATTCTCATCATAAATCACTTGAACCGTTTCTGCATGGTCTGTTTCTTTGAGCAACTGATAATTGGTCGTTTCGACTTGTCCATTAGCGTAGCCGACACTGGTTGCTAGCACCCCAGAAATACGTGAAAAATACTCCTCTAGGCCCCAAAAACAACCAGCTGCTAGATAAATTTCTGCCATCTTTATTTCTCCTTTATCAAGTTTTTAACTCGAATTCTTTTCAAAAAAAGGATAGGAAGCCCTCTGGTCGAGAGTTTCCCCATCCTATCTTCTATTCTTTATTTTGCTTCGACACGGACACCTTGGGTATCAACCTTCAAGTCATGAAGCTTTCCTTTGAAGGGTTGCTTTTCCAATTCTGCCTTAATCGTTGGCATCTTGTCATGAGAAGCCAAAACCATAACTGTCGGCCCAGCACCAGAGAGGTAGGTTGCATAGGCACCATTTTCTTTGGCTACTTGCTTAATCGTCGCAAATTCTCTCACCAAGTCCTGACGATAGCGCTCGTGGAAGAGGTCTCCCTCGATTGCTTGCCCAGCAGTCACCATGTCTCCTGCCAACAAGGCCGCAACCGCAACATTGGCGATAGAACTAGCTGCAACAGCTTCCTTATAGGACAATTTCTTAGGCAAGACACCACGGCTGTCTCGAGTACGCAATTCATAGTTTGGAATGTAGGCTAGGAAATTACACTCTGGGAAGTCTGCTACGATAGCAGAAACTTGTCCATCAACAGAGCTTGCAATAACGAGATTACCATAAATTGCTGGAGCCACATTGTCAGGATGGCCTTCAATCTTAGTCGCTAACTGCAATTTTTCATGGTCTGATAAGTTGAGCTGACCCAGTTGGTTGGCTAGTTCAATCCCAGCAACAATAACCGAGCTGGAAGAACCCAAACCACGCGCCAAGGGAACATCACTGGTCATTTTCAAGCGTCTTGGTTGCAAGTCTGGTACAATTTGCAAAGCAATTTTGAGCAAGAGATTGCGCTCGTCATGTGGAATCCATTTGCCAATCTGGTGTTCAATCAGCCACTCATCTCGTTCTTCACAGACCTCTATTTGAAGATACTTGGTTACAGCTACACCGACCGAGTCAAAACCTGGCCCAATATTGGCACTGGTTGCAGGTACAATAATTTTCATCTTATTCTCCTAGCACCTTGAAGGTATTCAAGAGGTCAAATTCTGAAACCTTCTTCAATTCAGCTGAGACATTTTCAAGCTGGGCTTTATTAATCTTGTGTGTGATGATCACGACACGCGCCTTGTCCCCCTCTTTGCCATCTTGGAGAATTTGCTTGAAGGAAATATCTTGAGCATTGAAGATTTCAGCCAATTTCAAGACCTGACCTTTTGAGTCTGGAGCCAAGATTGAGAAGTAGTAATTAGCTTTGACATCCTCAGGATTTGCCAAGACCAAGTCACGGCTATATTCGTTGAAGTCTTTGCCAATGGTTCCATCATTCAGGCGACGAACGATACGGACAATATCCGCCACAACACTTGTTGCAGTTGGTTTTTGACCAGCACCTGGTCCGTAGTACATAGACTCACCGATACCGATAGATTCTACAAAGACAGCGTTCATTACCCCATTTACACTGGCAAGTGGATGCGCTTTAGGAAGGAAGGTTGGAGTCACTTCTGCAGCAATTCCTGAAGAAGTTTCCTCGATAGAACCAACCAATTTCACTACATAACCAAGGTCTTGGGCTACAGCTACGTCTTCTGGTGTGATATTGCGAATCCCCTTGTGGGCTACATCATCAAAAGCAACCTTCATACCAAAGGCAAATTGGCTCAAAATAACCATCTTGTAGGCTGCATCAATCCCATCTACATCATTTGTCGGGTCGCTTTCTGCAAAACCAAGTCTCTGCGCTTCCGCAAGAGCATCATCGTAAGACCAGCCTTCTTCCACCATCTTGGTCATCATGAAGTTAGAAGTTCCGTTGACTACTCCAAGCACGCGCGTGATTTTATCAGAAGCCAACGAATTTGCTAAAGTACGAAGAATTGGAATACCACCAGCTACTGCTGCTTCGTAATAAAGTGCTACCTTATTAGCTTTAGCGATTTCTAACAATTCTGCTCCATGGACAGCCAAAAGGTCCTTGTTAGCAGTAACAACGTGTTTCCCAGCTTCCAAGGCACGAGTGATAAAGGTCTTAGCAGGTTCGATACGACCCATTAATTCCACTACGATGGTAATGTCTTGGTCTGACAAAATGTCATCCACATTGGTTACAAAGTTAAAGTCATTCCCTGCAGCAAGCAAGCAGTTCTTTTCATCTTCATCCTTGACCAATACCTTAGCAACTTCAATATCTGAATGTGCTGATTGATTGATTTTTTCTCCATTTTCCTTTAGGAGGAAAGGCACACCACTTGCAACGGTACCAAATCCTAGTAAAGCAATTTTAACTGTCATGTTTATCTCCTCGAAATTTTCTAATATAGCCATTATAACAGAATTTTGTGAAAATTCCTATTATAGTAAATCACTATTTCAGTCTAGAAAAAAACGAATCAGACGATTCGCTCTTCTTAAAATCTAGAAATAGCTTTCCAGAAAGGATTATCCAATCTTTTGCAGATTAAGTACTGCATCGTGATTCATCAAGACTTGACCATACTCTTGCAAGACTGAGCGACTGATATCACTATCATCTGCAAACTCGCGCATACGGGCCAAAAGCCACGCTGGATATGGACTTGGATGATTTTCAATATCCACTAAAATGGTCAAATAATAGCGCTCATTCATCTTGTAGAGTTCAGAAGTTTCCATCTCAAAAGTCACTGTCTTGGCAAAAGTAACCAAGTCAGCCAACTTAGCAAAAGAAAGGATGTAATAGATGTAAGGCTCTTTCTTGCTCTCAGCTTCTTGTTCAGCATGCTCTTGCTCTTCTTCCTTAGCTTCGACTTGCTCTAGAGATTGAATCGCTTCGATGTCATCCTTGGTTTTGTCTGCGATGCTTTTTTCCAAGGTTTTGATAAATTCATCTGGCGACATTTGGGCTAATTCTTCCATATCTGGTAAATCCGATAAGTCTTCAAAATCTAGATTTTGGTCAATCTTTGATTTGGTTACAAAGACATCTACCTTATCAGGTTTTGGAGTCACACGGAAACTCAACATGCCTGTATCCAAAAAGCTCTCAGGCATCTCTAACTCATCCAAGATGGCATAAAAGAACTCTTCTGTTTTTTCTTGAGGAACGAGAAAGTCAGCAATCTCCATTCCTCGATCCATCAAATCCTCTAAAGACATCGTGATTTTTAAAGTTGTATCACTGATTTGTTTCATTTTCATTGCTAGTAACCTCATACTTTCAGTTCTATCTATTATACTAGATTTTTACGATTTTATCAAAAGAAGGCTCCTCTGTCGGGATAGATTTTCCATAAGGTAACTTCTCTAGAAGACTCTAATACTCTTCGAAAATCTCTTCAAACCACGTCAGCTTTATCTACAACCTCAAAGCGGTGCTTTGAGCAACCTGCGGCTAGCTTCCTAGTTTGCTTTTTGATTTTCATTTAGTATAAAAGAAAATTTCTGCAGACAAATAGAAAAAGCCTTCAAAATCGGCTCTTAGCCAACTTTGAAGACCTAATACATCAGAAAGCTTATAGTTTAAAGGTTGCTACACCGAGGATAGAACGATTTAAGTTTCTGAGAATTTGAAGACTTTGCTCAAATTTCTTATAACGAGTCACTCCGTATTCTTCAACAAGAAGGACGGTATCTCTTTCTAAAAGAGATGGTACATCTTGTAAATCTACAAAATGCATTCCTTTCAAAGCCTCTTGATTTTGTTTTAATTTATCTAGAATAGCTTTATTTGAGCTAACAATAGTCAATTCTTGTCCAGCATTTTTGTATGATAGAATATCTGCTAGGTTGGCAATTGTTGTAATCTCTGTTACAAAATCAATTTGATACTGAGAAAAATCACCTGCTCTATTGATTGTTGGATTAAAGAGATAAACCAATACATTTCCCATCACAACCAAAATCACACAGACTACTCCAATAACAGCTAAACGTAGAATCAAGTTTTTCACATTCAATCCAAGCGCTGTCTCACCATTTGCATTCAATTCTTTAGAGTTGATGGTTTCCAATTTTTCAATTTTTACATTTGCATAAGTGTGTTTAAATTTCTCAATCAATCCATCAATTTTTCGCTCCAACAAGTCATTAGCATCTTTACTTGGTGTCAAAATTTTCACACCAACCCCTGCATCGTCAATCATATAGTAGACAGTCAGTTTTTTCCACCAATAGTCACTTGTAGAATTTTTCAAGGTTGTCTCTGTCGTATCCAATTCACTGGCAATTTTTTTCAACTCACTCGGCTCTACATCATTGAAAAGATAAGCTCCATTCAAATTCCCATCAATCAATTTTCCGTAGAAATCACTATAACCACCAATTTGATGATTCAAAATCGTTTTAGCTGAATCTTCTGGAGGGGTGATTTTATAGCTAATATAAGTTGAATAACTTGTTGTGTCTTTGACAGTGTTTTTATTCTTAACTGCTTTAATTGTAAATGGTACAGCAATGAGAGCAAATAAAGCGATGAGAGCTAGAATATTTGCTTTTCGTTTTTTATAAAGATTTGCAAACAAATCAGCTACTGAATAATGTTCAAACATGATTTTTTTCTCCTTTGTTTAGTAGATACTGGTTCTCTTTTGTAAGCATTTTTGCTACGAATATAATCACAAGAACAATTCCCCAGAATTGCATTGTAAATAAATTGAAGAAACTTTCTGAAAAGCTACTTCTCGGCATAAAGAATAGATTATTCAAGATGAGTAGGGACAAGGCAAATAGGATTGTTCTTGAACGATAGGCTACTTGCAGCATGGCTATAAATAACATACCTAGCAAGAGACTAAGTAGAAAGACTCCTATCATACCATAGTCTGTATACAACTCCATAATATAACTACTTCCGATACCATGTCCTTTCAAGTATTCCTTGTTCAAGACAAGATAGGATAGATTATGGGCATAACTATTACTATCAATAGCTAGTTCCACACTATTGGTTGTATGTTCAAAGGCTTTTCCTCCGAAAATGGCCCCTAAACTTCCCCTTGCAAAATAATCAAGAACAGGACCAAAAGTAAAATTACGGAAATCTCGGTAAGGGAGGCTACTGTTAAATAGAAAACCTCGAGCCAAAACACCAAAACTGGTTCCTTGTTTATAGATAAAGTCAAGCAGGATATCCCAGAAACCTGTATGGGAAACTTGGACATTATCCCGTACATAATTGAGCACTCCCATCGCTAACATGAGAATAGGAGAACCTACAAAAATCGCTAACTTCTCTTTAAACCCAATCCATTTTCCCTTTTCAGTTTGCTCCCGCATAAAGTAATAAACAAAAGCAAATAAAATACTTAAAATAAAGGGATTTCGTGTCCCGATTGCCAAATGAATGGTATTGGCTGCAATAAAGGAGACAAGCACTGCTGTTGCCTGCAATTTCTTTGGCTTGGTTGCCAAATACATACACATTGCATAGACCGTAAATGTTGATAAGATATAGGTAAAATAAGGCAGTTTACTTTCAAAGTTTGCATAGTAGGTATAGTAGGAAGTCTGCAAGCGATACAGGAGTCGTTCAAATAAGCGAATAAAATAGAAAGGATAGGTTAGAAGAAAAACTCCTAGCGATACAAAGCGCAACCGCTTGATGTAAACGTCTTTTAGAGAACTTTCTATCTTGGGTACTTTTATTTGCTTTCTAGCTATAAAATAGCGAGCTAGGAGCCCCCCTGTGGTCAATCCCAATATCGAAACCATGACAACTATAAAGGCAAAACGATAGGCTATGGGATGATAGGTATCCAAAGCGCCATCTCTAAAATAATCAATAGTCGGCCTTGATACCAGAAATACAAAAATAGTTAAAAAGAAAATAAAATGGATTAAGTAATACTTGATATCATTCCAACAAGCAATTAAGCTACTAACCAGTAAGAACAATAAAGTAGAAAGCAAGCTAACATTGTTATTATTAAACAGATACACAATTCCACTTACTAGCGTCAAGGCATAGCTGACTATGGTCAAACTAAATAATAATCGTTTTCCATCAATCACTTGCTCACCCCCGTTCTAATGTAATTTTTTAGATTTTTCAATATTTTTTAGTAATAAGAATCGGTATAAGGAAATATTTATGAATAGAGCCAAAGCACTAATTCTTCTCCCCTTACGGAAAATTGGATTCCTAGCAATAGTAAAGGCATGGCCTTTTAAAAAGCGATGAATCTGGGAATAGGCTTCAAACTGTTTATACTGATCATCTAGTAACATCTTATCCAGAATAAAGAAGTGGGCATAGGCCAATCTGAAAAAAGCAACCTCTTTCAAGTCAGGATAGTTTTTCACAACTTCATTGTAAAACTTTTGATAGATATCAATATAGGCTAAATCCTTCTCTGCATAGGGTTTAGTCGTAATACTATCCCCTCTATGGAAATAGTAATAATAGGGTTTGGTATTAACAACGTACTTCTTAGCCAATTTGATTAAATCAAAATGATAATAAGCATCTTCATAAATTAATCCCTTTGGAAAGGATAGGGTAGTTGCAATCTGTCTCTTGATTAGCTTATTGCAAATCGTTCCAGGGATTTTTTCACCTATGAGGTATTCCCTTAAAAATGTTTGAGAATCACAGACAAAATAGTCATCCTGATTGGCTGATTGTGGACTTTCATCATTAGCATAGACATTCATGACACCACAGCTAGAAATATCCGCATCTTCTTGAATTATTTGCTCATATAAGCTCTGAATCATTTCTGGATGGATATAATCATCTGAATCAATAAAAATCAGATAATCCCCGTGAGCCTGCTTCATTCCATCATTTCGCGCTTGCGACAAGCCTTCGTTCTTTTTATGAAGAACTGACACCCTATCATCTTGTTTAGCGATTGCATCACACAAGCGACCACTCTCATCTGTTGCACCATCATCAACAAGAATAATTTCCAGGTTTTGATAGGTCTGCTTCTGAATGGAAGCTATCGATTTTTCTAGGTACTGCGCCACATTATAGACTGGCACAATGACACTAATTAATGCAGTTTCCATGCTACTCCTCTAATAGTTTTTCTACTTGTTCGATTTGTTTGGCAATTGTGAATTGTTGAATGAATTGACTAGCCTCATTGACATCGAAATTTGAGGCAGTGGTCATGTAGTTCGTAATTGCCTGAGTTGCCTCTTGATTGCTCTCAATGATTTGTCCAAATTGTCCTTCTTGGGATAATTCCTCAGCCCCTCCAACATCCGTAGAGACAAAAGGAAGTCCCAGACTCAAGGCCTCCACATACACTCCAGGAAAACCTTCTTGTTTAGACATAGACAAGAGAACTTTCATCCGAGACAAATACTGGTATGGATTTTTTTGATAACCAAGGAAATGTACATAGTCCTCAAGCCCATACTCTTTGACTCGTTTTTTCAGTTCCTCTTCCATGTCACCAGCACCTATAAAGTAGAGATGATAGTTTTTTCCCTCTTGGTGTAATAAGCGTATCACTTCCACCACACGGTCAGAACCCTTATTTTCCTCAATCCGTCCGATAGTACAGATACTTTGAGGCGCAATCTCGATATCGATCCTCTCTTGAGATTTTTCTAAAATAGTCTTAAAATCATATCCATTGTAGACCGTCTGTAATTTCGAAGCATAATCTGGATAGACTTCCTTAATAGAATGACTGGTCTTTTTTGAAATTCCTACAATGGTATCCGCAGCATCCAACTGGCGTCTATGTGATTCTCTTTTTGAGCTATCCTTAATAAATTCTTCGATACTTCCATGAATCCAGGAGATTTTCTTGACTTCTTTTCTTTTAGAGAACAAAAGTGGAGGATTCATAATGGTAAAGGAAACTTCAACATCATAGTTATCTTTCACAAGCAAGCGACGTGTCAATCTTGGAAAATAAATTCTCATTCTCCACAAAAGAGCTCGAATCCATCTGGCTTGGCGATAATCCTGAAGGGATTTTAAAATGCCTACATGCTTGGGAACAGATTCGTATCCCTTATCAAAATGTTCCATTTCAAGAATATCAATATCATACTTTTCTGGATCTAGATTTGAAACAATTGTCGACAGAATCTTCTCTGCTCCACCCCCGAGAGAAAAAGACCACATAAAAAATAAGATTTTTTTCTTAGCCACCATATTCTCCCTTGTATTCTGTATAAGACTTATCCATATCAGCGATGACAGCATCATGATGTGGTAGCTGCTTGTCTGCTGGTGGAGGCGTCATATAATCCCCAAAAGCAGTGCTGAGATAGGCATCGTAGCCAACTGGAATAGGCATCTCTGTCCCTTCAAATGGCAAGAAGAGATTATCTTCAAAAGATTCAATTAGGTACTTGTTTCTCATGTAACCAGGACCCGAGCATAATTCCGTGATTCCATCGCTCTCAGCTAGACTGTACTTGGTCATTTCTTTCTCAGCTTTTTTCCAAATGCGATAACGGAGAGATTTTGGAGTCACACCCAGTAAAATACGGCTTCCCCATTTCATAAGTGCACCATGCTTTTCTGGAATAGTTTGGGCACAAAAGAGTGAATAAATCAAGGCCCAGCGAACCTGTTTCTTCCGCTCAGCTGGATTTTTAGGATAATAATCCAAAGGCAAGACATCCAAGGCAAGACCATGTGGTAAATTCAAATCCTGCTGATAAGGCTTAATACAGGTAGTTTCCTTGTCACGAATGGTAATAAAAAGATTGCGGTCGACAAAATCCTTGTCACTCTTCGACAAGAAATAACGCTCATCTGCATAACGAGGCCATAATTCTGCTAATTTCTCATAATCTTTACGAGGCATAAAAAAGTCTAGGTCGTCGTCCCAAGGAATAAATCCTTTGTTTCGAAGGGCACCAATAGCACCTCCCCCACAGAGATAACAAAGCAAATCATGTTCTTTACAAAAGGCCACAAAATATTCAGCCATCTCCAGACTACGAGCCTGAATTGCTTTTAAATCAGTCATATTATTCATTATTCTTTCTATCGTATCGTTTCATTATACCACAAATAGGGGGTGAAAATCTATTGCAGACTGTAAAAAATCAAAGCCTGACTACTATCCAAATAGCTATCAAACTTTGATTCTTCTGTCTTATCTTATCTCAAACCCATCTGAGACAATTTATTCTGATATTTGTTTTGATCGACAAGCAAGCCCAAGCCTCCATAAACATCATAGGCATCTACCCAGTCACCCAATTCTGGAATCGTCAATTTTTCAATACCATTTTGCGCTCCATCTAAGAAAGACAAGCCATTTGTTAACAGGAAGGTATAAGGAACATTCGTTGAGGTCATTGCGAATACCTTGCCAAGTGCCTCTGAGCCTGTAAAGAGCTTGGTTGGATCTTTGATTTGCTGAAGAACTGCTGTCAGTACTTGTTGCTGTCTCTTGGTACGACCATAATCACCTTCGTCATCATCACGGAAGCGAGCATAATTTAGCAAGGTTGAACCGTTCATCTGCTGTTTCCCAACTTTGATAGTCTGGGTTGGAGACTCTGTTTCCGTAGCATGCAAATCATCTCCCACCGTAGCTTCGGTTAAAGGTTGGCCTTCTAAGGTTGAGAATTTGGCATCAATCGTCACCCCATCAGGAAATAGAGTGTCAATAGCGGTTGCGAAGGCCTGGAAATCTACCAAGGCATAGTACTTAATATCCAAGTCAAAATTGTCTTTTAATACTTGGCGAACCATTTCTGCCCCTTTTTGGCCTTCTTGTTCCCCTAGTTCATAGGCCACATTCAACTTATTATCGGATTGCTTTCTACCGTTAATGACTTGGCTATAACCGTCTATATAAACCAAATTGTCACGCATAAAGCTGACCAGCTTGATTTTTTTATCTGAGCCACCAACGTTTAGAACCATAATCGAGTCCGTTCTCGTCTCAGCACTATTTTGGCCAATCCGTCCATCTGTTCCCATAATCAAGATATTAACCCCATTCTTGGTATCTTGACCATGAAAAACTTCTACTTGAGCTGCCTTAGCATTGGCAGGTTTGTTTGGATCCGCATTTGAATAACCTTTTAGGAACATAAAAATCATGCCAAAACCGACACAGGCTAGAAGGGCAAGCAATCCTGCAAAAATGCGCCCCCAACGAATCTTACGTTTTTTGGACTTAACCTTTGGAAGAGGATAACTTTTCTGATATTTTTTTGCACGACTACGGTTACCATAGGATGGAAGAGGAGACTGATTGACTGGTTCCATGAAAGACTCTTCCATATCGTGATTTTCATTATAAATTTCTGGAGAAGCTTTACTACTGCTAGCCATATTTAACTTACCTTGCAGGTAAGCAAACTCTTTTTTCTCTCGCTCATTGAGGTAATGAATGTTCTTAAAAAGATAGTCATAACGCAACTGCTCGTGATGGCTTAACGGATTTTCTTTACTCATCTTCTCTCCTTTCCATGGTCTGATATTGGATAAATAGGATAGGCGCCCAGTACTTTATACTGGATTCCAATCGCTTCTAATTCTTTTTGGGCAAAGTGGACCAAGTCCTTATCAGCATAGTCCACATCAATAATGAAAAAGTATTCTCCCAGTGCTGTCTTGAGTGGTCGACTTTCAATTTTTGTCAGGTCAATTCCTCGCCAAGCAAAAGTCGACAAGGCCTTATAAAGTGCACCTGGAAGGTTGTCAGGTAAGGTCAAGGCCAAACTCATTTTCTCAGTTTGTGCTTGCAAGGGAATACTAGGCTTTTCAGCCCCCACAACCCAGAAACGTGTGAAATTGGCTTCCATTTCCTGAATATCCTCGGCAATCAGTTCTAAGCCATATTCTTCAGCAGAACTTCTAGGCGCAATTGCTGCATAAGGCTGGTCTGGATGTTCAGAAATAAAACGAGCCGCATAAGCTGTACTAGCTGTTACCTCGATTTGGGCATCTGGATATTGTTCATCGATGAATTTCTTTCCTTGAGCCAAAGCCTGTGGGTGTGAAAAAACCTTTTCAATATTAGTATGACCTGGAACCACCATCAACTGCTGATGAATAGGCTGAACGATTTCTGCTACTACTTGGATACGAGCCTGATGAAAAAGGTAGTCCAAGGTTTCATGAACACTACCTTCGATAGAATTTTCAACTGGCACCACAGAATAGTCCACCAAGCCTTGCTCATAGGCCTTGATAACATCTGTAATATTGGCAAAGGCTTGCAATTCCTCCTGAGGAAAAGCTGTCTGCACAACGTGGTGTGAAAATGATCCCTTGGGACCTAGATAAGCAATTTTCATCTCAGTTCCTCTATAAGTTCCTCTGGGCTTAGATTGGTCACATCCAAAACCCGACTAGCTACTTCCTCATACCAAGCCTGTCTTTCTTGGAAAATATCTGCAAGTTCTTCCTTGCTATTATTTAGAAAAAGTGGGCGCTGATTGTCCTTATCAGCTGCGATACGTTGGTAGAGGGTTTCAAAATCTGCTTTCAGGTAGATGTTATCAGAATTGGTCTTGAGTAAGTTGCGATTTCTCTGAGAAATAACCACTCCCCCACCAGTTGACACAACTTGATCTCTTTGTAGTAAATCAGCTAGGACTTCTGATTCTATCTGACGAAAGGCTTCTTCTCCCTTTTCCACGAAAAATTCCGCAATGGACATGCCTAAGCGCTTCTCTATCAGAGCATCCATATCGAGGTAATTAGGGTCCAAGCCTCTTGCAATAGTCGATTTGCCAGCTCCCATAAATCCTAATAATACCTTAGCCATGAATCAAGCTCTCCAAATCATCAAAGAAGCTAGGATAGCTGGTATTGATGGCTTCAGCACGATCAAGCTCCACTTCTCCATCTGCAACCAAGAGGGCCGCGATAGCCGTCATCATGCCGATACGATGGTCTCCAAAAGTATTGACTCTAGCACCGTGAAGGGCTGATTTTCCTTTGATAATCATTCCATCTGCTGTAGGTGTGATATCCGCACCCATGCTATTTAAAGCATCTGCTACCACCTGAATGCGATCTGTTTCCTTAACCTTAAGTTCCTCAGCATCCTTGATAACTGTTACACCTTGGGCTTGAGTCGCAAGCAGGGCGATAACTGGCAATTCATCAATCAAGCGTGGAATCAAAGCGCCACCAATCTCTGTTCCTTTCAAGTCAGAAGACTCAACAGTCAAAGTAGCAGATTTAGCGACTGGGTCAATTTCAGTAACTTCTAATTTTCCACCCATGGCGCGAATGACATCAATGATACCAGTACGCGTTTCGTTTATGCCCACATTTTTAAGCACCACACGAGAATTTGGAACAATCAAACCTGCGACTAGCCAAAAGGCTGCACTGGAAATATCTCCTGGAACAACCACCTTTTGTCCAGTCAGTTTTTGAGACCCTTGGACTGTGATTTTCTTGCCATCCACACTTAAATGACCACCAAATTGTTGCAACATATCTTCAGTATGATTACGAGTGCACTCTTTTTCGATAATAACAGACTCCCCCTGAGCCTGCAAGGCCGCAAACATCAAGGCTGACTTGACTTGAGCAGAAGCTATCGGCAACTCATAATGAATAGGTGTTAAATTTTTCGTTCCTTTTAAATGAAGGGGAGGCAGGTCTCGCTCAGTTTGCCCTGAGATGCTGACACCCATTTTTTTCAGAGGAAGGGTCACACGGTCCATAGGACGTTTGGAAAGACTATCATCTCCGAACATTTCTACTTCGAAGTCGGCCCCAGCAAGGACACCTGAAATCAGGCGAATCGAGGTGCCAGAATTTCCCATATCAAGGGCATTTTGCGGCGCTTTTAAACCATCCATACCTACACCTTGAATGGTAATAACCCCATCTTTATCCTCAATCTCAACACCAAGGTCACGAAAGACTTGCATGGTCGAAAGAACGTCTTCACCTCGCAGAATATCATAAACCTTGGTCTCACCCTCAGCCAAACTTCCAAAGATAATAGAACGGTGACTGATAGACTTGTCACCTGGAACTCGGATACTGCCGTGTAAGTGGCGAATGTTTGTTTTTAGTTTCATACTAGACCTCATACTTGCAATACTTTTACCTATTTTATCATAAAAAGCCAGAAATTCCTTAAAAATTTCTGACTTTATGATAGTTATTTTCTTATTTTAGCAATTCTTTTCATTTTCAATTTACCAACTATCTGAAGAACCACCACCATCAAATCCACCGCCACCCCAATCATCTGAAGACCAAGATGAACTCGAACTACCAGAATCATCTCTAGAGGAAGAAGAATCTGACTGTGCTCTTTGTGAAGCATAGTAGCTTTTTGTGAGCTCGGAAGTCCAAGAAGCATTCCTCACAAAATCGTTATCGTTTGGGTAGAGTTTCCCCTTCCCATTATAAGAGTATTGAGAGCGATTGAGCCTATCTAGTTGCTTTCTTTCAACTTCTGCGTAGTATGCTTCTATAAGTAATGGAGTCCAAGTGTCATTAGGTAGAAAACCTTTTGAGTCTGGATAGAGTTTGTTATATCCTTCGTACTGATATTGAGACCTAATTAAACGCTTATTTTTTTTATAGTCAGATTTACGTTCTTCAGTCCACGTATCATTAGGTACAAAGTCAGGAAAATCTGGATAAAGCTTACCTTTTCCCTCGTATTCATACTTAGAAAAGCGGCATCTTTTTAAGTACTTGATCCACGTTGCTAAACTTAGTAAAAGAAAGAACAACAGATAGAACAATATCGGAAACGGAATGTAATCGAAGTACTTACTAAAGCCTTCATTATTTTTTAATGATTTTTCATAGCTTTTTGGAAGTCGATTATTCTCCGTCTTGTTTATGATTTCAGCTTTGCTAGACTCGGCTTTAGAAATACCTACTAGAATTTTGTTAAGAGCATCAGTATATTTCCCTTCTTTCATGTACGGTTTAGAATCATTTAGTAAGGAACTGGCCTTAGAGTCAGTAAGCCAAATTGCTGCTTCGTTGGATGTTTCAATACGAAACTTCCTATCCTTTATAGCAATAGCAATTAAAATTCCACTGTTGGAATCTTGTTTCCCAACTTTCCATTTGCGTGCAACCTCATTGGCTACCTCTTCGATACTGAAACCGTCCAGAGTATCTACAATGTAAATACCTACTTGGGTTTCACTTCCAGCATTCATACTCTCTAACGTTTCTGCAACACTAGTGGTTAAATAACCGTTAGGATCGTAAATACCATTTAAAGGACGATCTGGAACAGCTATATTAGCCGCAACAAGAGGCATAAAAAAGAATAAAGGGGTAATTAAGAGTAAAAGTAACTTTTTCATAGGAGATACCCCACAAGACTAATCAGTTAAATTGACTTTAGGGACAACCTTTGCATCTTTCTCTGCTTCAATTAACTCAGCTCTTTGGAAACCAAACAAACTAGCTATCATATTAGTGGGAAAACGTCTAATGGTCTTATTATATTCTGTTGCAGTATCGTTGTAATCTTTACGAGCAACGAACAAACGATTTTCAGTTCCCTCAAGCTCTGAAATTAGAGAAGACACTTGTGTATCAGCTTTTAACTCAGGATAATTTTCTTGAACAACTAGCAATCGAGAAATAGCTGATGTTAATTCACTCTCCCCTTCATTTTTTGTTTCTGTATTTCCTGAGCCAATCTTAGAACGAGCATCCGCAATCTTTGTAAAGATGTCTTCTTCGTGCTTCATATATCCTTTTACAGAATTTACAACATTTGGAATTAAGTCAGCCCTACGTTGAAGTGCAACTTCAATCTTCGAGTTAGCTTGTTTCACAGATTCATCTTTGCTAACAAGACTATTGTACGAACCTGCCAACACTATAATACTGATGAAGATAATTCCTACAGGAACTCCTATTAGAGCAATTAATTTTTTTGACATACTTTTTCCTATTTTCTATTGTTCATCATTTAACTAAGATTTATCGATAATAAAAATCAATCTCTTTCATAATTTTTTGTATTTATTATCTCATCAACAATTTCTAACTTACCAATTGAAGTTGAAAATAACAGTTATAAACTTTCAAATTCATTTTGTATTATAGTTATGATTTTCAATAGCCTATTTAATTTGTTTTGTATTTTGTTTATTAGTAAAGGCATTCATTCCCAGAGTCATTCTTAAACGAACCACGCTAATAACTCTAACTAATACAGTAGTTACCAATGATAAACATACGTTTAAAAAATACCTATAAAAAATGAACAAAATAATATTCTTATTTTAGCAATTCTGAAACTGGTTCAAAAACAATTTTTTCAATGTCAGAAAGATAAATTGCCAATTGTTGTTGCTTGGTAAAGAATTCTGACAAGAGGCTGTTCCCCTGAATCTGCTTGCCAAAGCCTTCCATTTTCGCTTGAAAGGAAGCATCGGGCATTTGACCTGTCTGCGCTAGTCTTTGAATTTCCTCTTGGAAAGTAACATATTCTGTAAAGATTTTGCTTGCCTCAGAATCTGCTGAAATCGCATCTTTAGCTGCTTTGACAGCCTTGTATTCTGGTAATTCGCGTAGACCGCGACTAAGTTCATTTGCACTATCGTAAATATTTGACATGATTTTCTCCTTATTTATTTTTTAAAAAATTACTAGTCACTCTGTGGTCATTATTATTGTGCAATCACTTTTATATGACCTCTTGAATGTCCATTGCTTAATTCCTTATCTGGTATATACTCTATCTTCAAAGCTCCTAAATTAGAACCTGTTTTTATTTCATTTGACATAAGATTACCAAAATAGTTATTTATCTCATCATCAGATAAGGATGATTCAATCGATTTAACAATATCATGAAATACTTCTTTCATTCCCGCAACACCAGATTCACTATTTTCATTTGTCTGATTTATTGTTACATTGATTTGATCAGTATCATTTGCATGTAAAAGTTCCAAGTAATATCCGTAGCTTGATGCGAAATATTTTATTTTTATATTTCCTTTTTTGATATTTTCTAATGGGCTATTAGAATGTTGATTATAGCTATTGATAAAGTCATTAATAATTCTATCGTCTACATACTTTGAATTATTTTTCTCTTAACTTATTTCTTTCTTGGATGGTTCATTTTTTGTCTCAACACTTGCTTCTGAAGTAGTTTTCACATCTTTTTTAACAGCGTAAGCTCTAAGTAAGATAAAAGAAATAAAGATAATACCAAATATGAATCTAGGCTCTATTTTAGGCATATTTTTCTCCTTATTTGATGACGACTGTATAGTCGGTATTTTCTGTTATGAGATGCTCAGCTCTTTCCAAGTCTTGAGCATTTTTAAATGAAATTTGTAGGATCCCGTGAATATCTTCACGGTTTTCCTCATTGATGTGAATATTGACCAAGGAAGTTCCTCGTAGCAATTCCAAAATCCTCAGGATGACATCTTCTTCATCGGGAACGTCAACATAGAGATCGTAAGAACTATCCACTCCACCACGCTTATGAATTTCCATAGCCTGACGTTGCTCACGCGCTTGGTTGAAAAAGTTCCAGATCAGCTCCTCATCTCCCTTGCTTATGGCCTGACCAACCTCATCTAAGCGCTCCTTAAAATCCTCAATTCTCTCCAGAATAGTCTCACGATTGGACAAGAGAATAGAAGTCCACATACCTGGCTCACTTTCCGCAATTCGTGTCATATCTCGAAAACCACCGGCCGCAAAGCGCCTTGCCATCTCATGTTCTTGAGCATAGACCGCGGTCTGTTCCATGAGACTAGAAGCCAAAATATGAGGAAAATGGCTAATCTGAGAAGTGACACGGTCATGCTCCTTGGCATTAATTTCGATAAAACGAGCATGAAGACCTGAAAGCAGATCCTTCATTTCCTCAAGCGTATCCTGACCTGTCAGACTCGAAGGTGTAAAGATATAATAGGCATTTTCAAAAAGATTGACATCCGCAGAAGCAGCTCCTGTCTTGTGACTACCAGCCATGGGATGGGCTCCTACAAAGCGAACAGACTTGCCAGCCAAATACTGCTCCGCTGCATCTACAATGGCTGACTTGGTCGAACCAGCATCTGAAATAATGACGCCTTCTTTTAAGTCTAAGTTGGCCAATTCATTAATGAAAGCAATAGTTTGTTTGATTGGCAAGCTGAGAATGATGATATCTGCCAAAGGAGCAAAGCTAGCAAAATCATCCGTTGCACGATCAATCATGCCTTCTTTCAAGGCGATATCTCTCGAAGCTTGACTGCGATTATAACCTAAAATTTCATAATCTGGATGATCGCGTTTGATACCAAGGGCCATAGAGGCACCAATCAATCCAAGGCCCGCGATATAGACTGTTTTTGCCATAGGAACTCCTTAATAGTTCTTTGTATAGTCTCGGTGTTTAGCTACCGCTTCTTTTAATTCCTCTAGATTGTCTGATGAGAATTTTTCAAGGATTTCTTGTGCCAGAACCGTTGCCACAACAGCTTCCATAACTACACCTGCAGCTGGAAGAGCAGTCGGATCACTTCTCTCCACAGTTGCCTTGTAGGGTTCATGGGTTTCGATATCCACACTCATGAGTGGTTTGTAGAGAGTAGGAATGGGTTTCATGACCCCACGAACAACGATGGGTTGCCCATTGGTCATACCACCTTCAAAGCCCCCTAGATTGTTGGTACGACGAGTATAGCCGTCTTCTTTAGACCAGAGAATTTCATCCATGACCTGGCTACCTTTGCGGTAACCAGCTTCAAATCCAAGGCCAAATTCCACCCCTTTAAAGGCATTGATAGAGACAACAGCTTGGGCCAATCTTGCATCCAATTTTCTGTCCCATTGGACATAGGAACCAAGACCAACTGGAACACCTCCTACGACTGTCTCCACAACCCCACCGATGGTATCTCCATCACGCTTGATTTGGTCAATATAGTCCTTGATTTCCTGTTCCCGTTCTTGGTTGACAATAGAAACATCAGACTGGGCAGCTCTTTCCTTAATCTCAGCAACTGTGAGATTCTCAGGAACATCGATTTCCTTGCCACCAAAGACTACGACATGGTTGGTAATCTCCATATCCAGCTCAGCCAAGAGGCGTTTGGCTACTGCCCCAACTGCCACCCGCATGGTGGTTTCACGGGCAGATGAACGCTCCAAAGAATTTCGCAAATCGTCAAAACGGTACTTGATACCCCCAACCAAGTCGGCGTGACCTGGACGAGGATGGGTGATTTTTCGTTTGCTTTTAAGGCGGTCTTCAATGTCCTCTGCAGACATGATGTCCAGCCATTTTTGGTGATCTTTATTGACGACATCCATGGTAATAGGCGCCCCAGTAGTCCTCCCATGGCGAACACCCGAAGTAAAGATAACTTGGTCGCTCTCAATCTTCATACGACCACCGCGGCCGTATCCACCCTGACGACGTTTCAGGTCCTCATTGATATCCTCTGCTGTCAAAGGTAGTCCAGCTGGAATTCCTTCAATGATAGCCGTCAGACGGGGACCGTGTGATTCTCCTGCAGTTAAATATCTCATACACTCTCCTTATTTTACCAAGTAGTCTTTCATCTCTTCCAGAGAAACTGGGTGGATGGTTGCAGAACCAAGCTCTGGCACCAAGACCAATTTCAAGGTATTGCCACGCGCTTTCTTGTCATGAGTCAAAGCTTTATAAAGCTTATCAACATCCCAGTTTTCATAATCAACAGGCAAGCCAAATTTCTGACACATTTCTGTGATGGACTGGGTAATGCCAGCTGGCATAAGGCCTTTTTCCTCAGCAACCTTGGAAATCTGTACCATTCCCATGGCAACAGCCTCGCCATGCATGACTTTTCCATAACCAGCCGTCGCTTCAATGGCATGGCCAATAGTATGGCCAAAATTGAGGTAAAGGCGAACACCATTGTCCAACTCATCCTCAACCACCATCTTGCGCTTAACCTGACAAGAATGTTCAATCAAGGTCTCTGCATGTTCCAGAATGCTCTCTACAGAACCATCCAGCTCCGTCAAGAGAGCCCAAAGTTCTGGATCCTCAATCAAGCCATACTTGATAACTTCACCCATTCCTTCAATCAACTCTCTTTTTCCGAGGGTTTCAAGAACAAGTGGGTCAATCAGAACCCCATCTGGTTGGGCAAAGGTCCCCACCATATTCTTAGCAAATGGAGTATTGACGCCCGTCTTTCCACCGATTGAAGAATCCACCTGGGCAGTCAAACTAGTCGGAATCTGAACAAAGTGAATACCCCGCATATAGGTAGAGGCTACGAAACCAGCCAGGTCCCCAACGACACCACCTCCGAGAGCCACGATTCCATCGCTACGAGTCAGACCTTGCTTGACTAAAAATTCATAGACTTTCTGAACAGTAGTTAAATTCTTTCTTTCTTCGCCTTCTAAAAAGTCAAAAACTGCTACCTGAAAACCAGCATCTTCTAGGCTGAGCTTGACCTTCTCTGCATAAAGAGAAGCTACATGGTTATCTGTAACAATGACTACCTTTTGTGGTTGCCAGAGTTCTCGCAACCATTGACCAGCCTGAGCCAGACAGCCTTTTTCAATCTGAATATCATAAGGATGATGAGGAATATCGATTCTGATTTTCATAGGAGAGTCTCCTTTTCTTTATTGGTATTTTTCTGTTAAAGACTGCCAAATCTCTTCTGTTGGCATTTCCTTGCCTGTCCACAGTTGAAAAGCCTCTGCAGCTTGATAGAGCAACATTCCCAGACCATTGACAACTGGATTCCCCTGACTTCTGGCCCATTTCAAAAATGGTGTTTCAAAGGGTTGGTAAATGATATCTGCTACTAAAAGAGTTTCTGATAGGACAATGTTTTCAGGAACTGGAGATGATTGACCATCCATCCCTACACTTGTTGCATTGACCAGTAAATCCGACCCAGCAATCCTTGCTTGCAGTTCAGGAACATCTTCTAAAGCATACAAGTCCACCTTAAAACCTGTCTGCTCCTGTAACTTGTCTAGGTATGGTCTTGTTTTTTCCATGGAAACTGAACGAACAAAGACTGAAATCTGACTGACACCATCCAAAATAGCCTGTGCCAAGATTGATTTAGCCGCACCACCTGCACCAAGCAGGGTCATCTTTTTACCTGAAATTGTAAAAGAAGGCAAGCTCTTAAAAAATCCCTTGCCATCTGTATTATATCCAATTAAATTGCCATTCTCATTGACAACAGTATTAACCGCACCAATCAAGCGCGCTTCATCGCTCAATTCATCCAAATAAGAAATCACCTGCTCCTTATAGGGCATGGACAGGTTGATGCCAAACATCTGGTAGCGACGAATATTGGCCACTGTTTCTGCCAAGTCACCCGCTTCAATCTCCCAAGCCACGTAAGCACCATTGGTAGCTGTCGCCTCAAAGGCGCTATTGTGAATAAATGGGGAAATAGAATGCTTAATAGGATTGGCAACAACGGCAGCTAAACGTGTATAGCCATCAAGCTTCATCCAAAATCTCCCGAATTTTTTTCATATTAGCTAGGGAAATCTGACCTGGGGCACTTGCCTCATCTAGACTAGCAAAGGACCAGCTAGAACCAGTCACATCTGCAGTGATACGAGAGACCTTGCCCACCTTACCCATAGAAATAGTTACATATTCCTGCTCAGGATTGAGGGTTTTAAAGCCTCGTGTATAGTTCATCAAGTCTAGCACATCCTGCTCCGTGTGAGCCATCACCGCAACCTTAACAAGTTTTGGATTTAAGCTCGTCAACTCTGACAAGATTTCCATCATGTTCTCAGGTGTTTCTTGGAAATTGTGGTAACTCAAAATGAGATTTGGGAAGTCCAGCATTTCCTCAAAAACATCCTTGTAGCTATAGTACTCAAAATCAATATAATCTGGTTGATAGAGTTGCGCCACTTCCTTGATTAGATGGATATATTCTTCTGGAGAAAGGTCGATTTGTCCCCCTTCAGAGCGAGTTCGCAACGTGAAAACCAATTCACGACCTGCGAATTTTTCAAAAATAGCTGGAGCCACCTGCAAAATCGCTTCTTTAGGCAGATAGTCGGCACGCCATTCAATGATGTCGGCATCCAGATACCTCGTGGCATCCAGAGCCTGAGCCTCCTCTAAACTTCTTGGCATTACTGAAACGATTAATTTCATTTACTAACCTTCATACTAATCACCTTGAGGTAATTACTACTTTCATCTTTTTTATTATAGGCAAAATCTGCTGGAAGACCGTATTTATTTAAAATCTGGTAACTTCTTCCTGCAAAGCCTTTATCAATTTGTTCTGTAAATTTCTGGCGGGATACATTGGCAGCATTGGTACTGGCAATGATAATCCCTCCCTGATTTAAAATCTCAAGACTCTGGGAAATCAACTTGTGATAATCCTTGGCCACAGAGAACGTTTGTTTTTTGTTCCGAGCAAAGCTAGGCGGATCTAGGACAATCACATCATAGGTCAAGCCTTTTCGTTTGGCATACTTGAAATACTCAAAGACATCCATGACTATAAAACGATGGTCGTCTGTACTGATTCCGTTTGCCTGAAAATGTGCTTGAGACAATTCTCGTGAACGTTTGGCTAAATCAACCGAAGTTGTCTGACTTGCTCCTCCCATGGCCGCAGCTACTGAAAAGGCTGCTGTGTAGGAAAACATATTGAGCAAGGATTTACCCATAGCCAATCCATCCACTAAACTACCGCGAACTTCATGCTGGTCTAGGAAAACCCCTGTCATCAAGCCATCGTTCATAAAGACTTGATAGAGGACACCATTTTCCAAAACAGTAAAGAAGTCAGGTGCTTCTTGACCATAAACATGGGCAGATTCATAGTCCAAACCCTTAAAACGGATCTTCTCATAGGTCCCTAAAACCTCAGGAAAAACCTGTCTAAAAGCTTCTGAGATAACTTTGCGAATCTGATACACATAAGAGTTATACCAAGAAAAGACAGCATAGTCGCCATAAAGGTCCACTGTCAGACCGCCAAAACCATCTCCCTCTTGGTTGAAGAGACGAAAGGCAGTTGTCAATTCATCTTGATAGTAGGCTTTTCTCTTTTCTTTAGCTTGTCTAAACAGCGTTTCAAAGAAAGCTTGATTAAAGGTCACCTTGTCTGTGCTCACAAACCAGCCCAAGCCCTTGTTTTGCTGAGAAAGGTAGGCAGTCCCAAGAAAGTTTCCTTCTTGACGATAGACTTCTACTTCCTGATCCTTGAGATTGATATTCTCAAGATCGCTGGCTTCTAGTAAAACTAGCCCTTTAGCGAGCTTCTTTTCAACCCGTTTGCTGACTCTTATTCTATTCATAGTCACTATTATAGCAAATTTTGTGACAATTCTCAAAAAAGAAACTACCCTTGCTTTTTTACTCTAGTTTTAAAAAATGGTATACTAATACTAATAAAAACTTAGGAAGTAATTGTGTGAGAATCAATTTTAACAAAATCCAAAAAGCCATGGGTACCAGACTGGGTTTTGTCCTAACCCTTTTAATCCTCTATTGGCTCAAGACCTTACTAGCCTATACCGTTGACTTTAATTTAGATATTCAAGTAGGCAAATTGCAGGGAAATTACCTTGCCTTTATCGCCTTTTTCAACCCCCTTCCTTTGGGACTCCTCCTGCTGGCTCTAGCTCTCTATGCTCGCTCAACCAAGACCTTTTACAGTCTTAGTATAGCTATTTACAGCCTTTTATTCATTTGGCTTTATTCCAATGTCTTTTACTATCGAGAATTTAGTGACTTTATCACGGCCAATACCATGAAAGTGGTCAGTAAGGTATCTGTTGGTACTGCAGAACTAGAGTTACTGCGTTTTTGGGATTTCATCTATTTTATGGATTTCCCACTGCTGGCTTATCTTCTCTATAAAAAGATCATCCAGCTGGATAGGAGACCTTTCAAATTCCGCTCCAGTGTTGCTATCACTGCTCTCTCGGCTCTGCTCTTTTCAGCTAACCTTTTCTTGGCTGAAATTGAGCGTCCCGATCTCCTGTCACGAGGATTTTCTAATTATTATATTGTTCGTGCCCTTAGTTTGCCAGCCTTTTTAGGCTATAGTGCCAACCAATCCTACAGTACAAACAAAGAACGTGCCAAGGCCTCTGAGACTGATCTTCAACCTATTACAGATTATATTCAAGAACATTCTGCTAAGCCCAATCCAGACTATTTTGGCCTTGCCAAAGGGAAAAATGTGATTTATCTCCACTTAGAGAGTTTTCAGCAGTTCCTACTGGACTATAAACTCAACATAGATGGAACTGAGCATGAAGTCACTCCCTTCCTTAATTCCCTCTACCATTCGCAAGCAACCCTAGCCTTTTCGAATATCTTTAACCAAGTCAAGGCTGGTAAAACCTCAGATGCGGAAACCATGCTAGAAACCGGTTTGTTTGGGCTTGACCAAGGTTCTTTCATGGTCAACTACGGTGGTACCAATACCCAGCAGGCTGCGCCTTTTATCCTATCAAAAAATGGCTACCAATCAAGTGCAGTCTTTCATGGTAACATTGGGACCTTCTGGAACCGAAATACGACCTACAAACAGTGGGGCTACCAATACTTCTTTGACGCATCCTATTTTACCAAGCAAGACAGTAGCAATTCTTTCCAATATGGTTTAAATGATAAAATCATGATGAAAGATTCTATCCAATATCTAGAGCACTTGCAGCAGCCTTTTTATGCTAAGTATATCACGGTGTCCAATCACTATCCCTATGCTAGCAATCTGACAGGCGATGAGCTTGGTTTCCCACTGGCTAAAACCAAAGATGAAACCATCAATGGCTACTTCCAAACAGCTAACTATCTGGATAGTGCTATCAAGGCCTTCTTTGACTATCTCAAAGAAAGTGGCCTCTATGAAAATTCCATCATCGTCATCTACGGAGACCATTATGGCATTTCTAACTCCCGCAATCCTGAGCTGGCTCCCTTGATTGGCAAGACTTCTGAGAACTGGTCGAATTACGACAATGCCATGTTGCAACGAGTGCCTTTTATGGTGGTCATGCCTGGCTATGAAAAAGGACAAATCATCAATACCTACGGTGGACAAATCGATATCTTACCGACTCTCGAACACCTCCTTGGTATTGAGTCCAATTCCTTCCTTCAAGTTGGACAAGATCTTCTGTCTCCAGATCATCAAGAAATCGTTGCCTTTCGGACTGCAAATTCCTTCGTCACACCAAAATATACCAGCTACGACGGACGAACCTACTACACTGAGAGCGGTCTTGAAATCAGCAATCTTGATGAACAAGCTCAGACTGAACTAGAAATTGTTCGTCAAGCAGCTAGTCAACAGCTAAAAATCAGCGACCAAATTCAAACTGGTGATTTGATACGTTTCTACCAAGCTGATCATCTTGGAAAAGTTGATACAGAAAGTATTTCTTACCTCAATTCCTTACCAATTCTGCAAAAGATTGAGCAGGAAAAAGGTAGTCAATCAACCAGTCTCTTTAGCCAACGACAAGGTAAAACCAGTGCTGACCTTTTCAAGGCACCAAGTTACCAAGAACTCCATCCAGAGTCTGCAGAAACTGAATCAAAATCACAATAAAAGATGCTCTTCCATCGTGGAGGAGCATTTCTTTTTATAAAATAAAATTCAACGAAAATCAAAGAGGAAACTGGCCTCAGGTTAACTGCGAGATTGTAAGTAGAGAGGTTGTATCAGCAATATATGTCTGTCAAATTTAGTGACGAAGATAGTAGAAGAAATATGAGGATATAAATCAGCTTCGGCAGGTATCTGGAAAATTTGATTTTATAGAAAAGCCTTCTGTTACAAACTCAATATACTATCAATAAATAATATTATAGAAGCAACAATAATTATAATTTCACCTATCTGCATAATTCTATTTCGAAATCTAAATATATGTTCTATCAAAAATACTTGGATCACACACATTATAGGAATTAACGTTTTTGAAATTGAAAAATATCCAAATAAATAAACTATAAACAACAATAATAGAACTATATTATATTTCTTATTCAAAACATTCCTCCCTATATATTTTTGATTACCAATCTTAATCATTTACAACTACATTCTAACAAACTATAAAAGCGTTTGTCGAATTGAATTTATCAAGCAAGCGACCAACTATCTCATCTTTTTTCTATTTCCGTCAATATGCGTGACAGGTAGTAATGATATCCAAAAATAGCAAGACCAAGCAGAAGGATAAGAGCTCCTACTCCCAAGCTAATGGCAAGGATAGTGGAGAGAGACTGAACCAAGAATAAGCTCCCTATTACAAGGGCCATTAAGATTGCACTATAAACCAAAATTAAAACAATTGCTACTATACGATTTGAACGGTTCACCAAGTCCGTAATGCTACTCCAATTAGTTGACAGATTTTTCACGTCCTTAAAGTAATTGTGGCAAGAAAGGATGACACTGGCAAGGATCCATGCCACAAGAAGATAAATCATCGAAAAGATGGGCAAGCCTAGATATAGAGAAAGGCCAAGTAAAGTCAGGACTGGTAAAAAGGACTGGACAGCAAATATAATCCAAAATTTCACTTTCACATAACGAGCAAAGTCAAAGGGTAAACTCTTCAGAAAATCAACATTTTCCCTCTCCAAGGACAAGGCAATTGAATGCAGGCTGGTGATATTGTTATTGACAACTGCTATAAAGAGAGCTATAAAAAACAAGGGTAACCAATATGGAGGATGAATGTCTGGAACTATCTGAGAATCTCGGATGTTGGAAATCAGACCAATCATCATGAGATAAGGAAGGAAAGCACTTGTAAAAAGCACTGTAATCACACCAGTTCCCTGTCCCAAGAGGGTGAGGTGGTAGCGTAAAACCATACGGAAAAAGCCCTTTTTATTAGTAGTTGAAATTCTCTCCTTATTGCGACGTTCTTTTTTGACCTTCTCCTCACTATTAAGCAGAATCACGTCATAAAAACGAGGAAAAACCTTCTTTTTACTCAAGTAAAGCAAGAAGAGAGTTAGTCCTATCCAAGCGAGCAGACCCAGGATGGCTTCTGTCGAAAAAGGCTCCACTGCTATTTTGTAAAAGAGATGAAGAGGATAAAGGAGAAATGGAATGTCTCTAACTTTGTCAACAATACGTCCAGAAGTCGACTGTAGAAAGAAGACAAATATTAAAGGTATGAGAACTCCTATCCCAATCATCACATTCGAAAAAATAGACTGATACTTTCTGAAGACCGTAGTCTGAGCCAAGAAATGTACTGCCACTACCATCACTAAAGTAACAGAGACAAATAATAAGGTCAAGGACAGTAGCATCAAAGGCAAACCCAACCAAAGAGAAGGTGCTAGCCTAATGTAGAGGACTAGAAAATAAGCTAGGATTGGTACAATTCCAGCTAGAGCTGGCAAGAGGACAGACAGACCTTTGGCCATTATAATCTCTGATTCTTTAAAGGCATAGGGCCTATAGGAGGCCAGGTCCTTACTCTCATAAAAGACATTGTAAAATGCAGTGAAAGAAGTTGAAAAGGCAAGCACCAGTAAAATAGCAACCATCGTACTAAAAAAACTTGGCATTTCCTCAAAAGGAAAACGAAAGGCTATATTTATAAACATTAAGAGCGTCAAGAGACTAGAAAAAATGTAAGAACTTAGGACTCTAGCGGAAGCATTTACTTTTTTCCCAGGATTCTTAGCCTGCTTCTTTCGTAGGTTAGCCAGATTAGCTTCTTGAGATGAATAGAGGATATTGATATCCACTAATTTTTTAATGACCTTGAGACGCATCTGAAACCTCCTCTTTTCTACCAGCAAGGCTAAGGTAGATACTTTCCAAAGACTGGTCTGGATGGTCTTTTCTCAAGTCCTCTACGCTACCACAATAAATCAAATGCCCTTTTTTCAAAATGGCAATCCGATCACAGACTTGCTCAGCTACCTCTAGGACATGAGTTGAAAACAAGACTGTCTTCCCTTTTTGTGCATGTTCCTTCATCATTTTCTTCAAATCAAAGGCAGCCTGGGGATCCAAACCAGTCAAGGGTTCGTCCAAGACCCAAATATCAGGATCGGACAAGAGTGCTCCGATGACAAAGACTTTCTGACGCATTCCGTGAGAAAAAGTTTCAATGACCTGATAGCGGTTTTCAGCAAAATCAAAAATTTTCAATAGCCTAGCTAGACTAGCTTCCAAGTCAGAGCTAGTCAGATCATAGGATGAAGCAATCAATTCCCAAAATTCATTGGCCGTTAAGCGTAAAAATAAGTCAGGCGAGTCTGCTACGTAGCCAATCTTCCGTTTGATCGCCAAGCGATTTTCCGATAAATCCTGACCGTCCACCAAAATACGACCACTGCTGGGCGAAATGATACTGACTAGGGATTTTATAGTGGTCGATTTTCCAGCCCCATTATGGCCAATCAAGCCCATAATCTCCCCATTTTCAATCTGCAAATTGAGATTGCTCAAAGCCTCTTTATCACCATACAACTTACTAACATTTTGAAATTCAATCATGAGAAATCTCCTCTCTTTATCTATGTAATTTACTATAATTATAGCGCTTTCATTTTAAAAATCAACATTTTATATAAAATAGTCAAAAACTTATTATTCAGTTTTACGCAAACGTTTGAGCTAACCGATACTTTATGATAGAATAAAGAACAAGATTGACAAGTAAGAGGAAACATCATGCAAAATCAAACACTCATGCAATACTTTGAATGGTATCTGCCCCACGATGGTCAGCACTGGACGCGTCTGGCTGAAGATGCTCCACACCTAGCTCATCTGGGGATTAGCCACGTCTGGATGCCACCAGCTTTTAAGGCAACCAATGAAAAAGATGTAGGTTATGGGGTCTATGACTTATTCGACTTAGGAGAGTTTAATCAAAAAGGAACTGTCCGCACCAAGTATGGTTTTAAAGAGGACTATCTTCAAGCCATTCAAGCCCTAAAAGCACAGGGAATTCAACCTATGGCCGATGTGGTGCTCAATCACAAGGCTGCTGCTGATCACATGGAAGCCTTTCAGGTTATTGAAGTGGATCCTGTAGACCGTACAGTTGAACTTGGGGAACCCTTCACCATCAATGGCTGGACTAGCTTTACCTTCGATGGTCGCCAAGATACCTACAATGACTTCCACTGGCACTGGTACCACTTCACCGGTACAGACTATGATGCCAAACGCCGAAAGTCTGGGATTTATCTGATTCAAGGAGACAACAAGGGGTGGGCAAATGAGGAATTGGTCGATAATGAAAACGGTAACTATGACTACCTCATGTATGCCGACCTAGACTTTAAACATCCTGAAGTCATCCAAAATATCTATGACTGGGCTGACTGGTTCATGGAAACGACTGGTGTAGCTGGTTTCCGCTTGGATGCCGTTAAACACATTGACTCTTTCTTCATGAGCAATTTTATCCGTGATATGAAGGAAAAATACGGTGAGGATTTCTATGTTTTTGGTGAATTTTGGAATCCTGACAAGGAAGCCAATCTGGGCTATCTTGAAAAAACGGAAGAACGCTTTGACCTTGTCGATGTTCGTCTCCACCAGAATCTCTTTGAAGCCAGTCAAGCTGGCGCAAACTATGATCTTCGTGGTATTTTCACAGATAGCTTGGTTGAGCTCAAACCTTACAAGGCTGTAACCTTTGTCGACAACCACGATACCCAACGTGGTCAGGCTCTTGAGTCTACTGTTGAAGAATGGTTCAAACCAGCAGCCTATGCCCTCATTCTATTACGCCAAGACGGCCTTCCATGTGTCTTTTACGGAGACTACTATGGGATTTCAGGGCAGTATGCTCAGCAAGATTTCAAAGAAGTCCTTGACCGCCTCCTAGCTATCCGAAAAGATTTGGCTTATGGAGAACAAAATGACTACTTTGATGATCCTAACTGTATTGGTTGGGTACGCTCAGGTGCTGAAAATCAATCCCCAATCGCAGTCTTGATTTCAAATGACCAAGAAAACAGCAAATCAATGTTTGTCGGCCAAGAATGGGCTAACCAAACCTTTGTAGATTTACTTGAAAACCACCTAGGTCAAGTTACAATTGATGAGGAAGGTTATGGACAATTTCCAGTCTCAACTGCTTCGGTAAGTGTCTGGGCAGCCAATACAATCTAATTGCCAATGATTATCAAGCCAGATCCAAACGGATTTGGCTTTTTTGTAGTCAAAAAGACCTACCCACCAAATGGATAGATCTTTACTTGATTACAATTTACCTGCTACTGCATCCAACAATTCTTGGATCTTAGCTTGGTTGCTTCCTCCTGCCATGGCCATGTCTGGTTTACCACCACCACGTCCATCAACGATTGGTGCCAATTCTTTGACAAGGTTTCCTGCATGAAGGTCTTTTGTCTTACTTGCTACAAGGACATTGACTTTGTCACCGATAGCAGCAACTAGGACAAGAAGATCAGAGTAGTCTTTTTGTTTCCAGTTGTCCGCAAAGGTACGAAGGGCACCTGCATCTGATACAGAAACTTGACTAGCAATGTAACGGTGACCATTGACTTCCTTCACATCCTTGAAGATATCGCCTGCGGCTGCAGCTGCGGCTTTTTCTTTCAATTCAGCATTTTCTTTTTGAAGTTGACGAAGTTGTTCTTGAAGTCCTTCTACCTTGTGAGGTACTTCCTTGACTTGAGGTGCTTTCAAGGTCGCTGCGACAGCTTTAAGAGCGTCCTCTTGTTCACGGTAGGCTTCAAAGGCTTCCTTACCAGTCACTGCCAAGATACGGCGAGTTCCTGATCCAATCCCTTCTTCTTTGACAATCTTGAAGAGGCCAATTTCAGAAGTATTGCCAACGTGGGTACCACCACAAAGCTCGATAGAGTAGTCACCGATAGTAACAACACGGACTTCTTTGCCGTATTTCTCACCAAAGAGAGCCATAGCTCCCATTTCTTTGGCAGTGTCAATATCCGTTTCAACTGTCTTAACCTCAAGAGCTTCCCAGATTTTTTCGTTGACTTGCTGCTCAATCGCACGCAATTCTTCAGCAGTTACAGCTTGGAAGTGGGTAAAGTCAAAGCGAAGGAATTCAACTTCATTAAGAGATCCTGCCTGAGTTGCATGGCTTCCAAGGATATTGTGAAGGGCAGCGTGAAGCAAGTGAGTCGCAGTGTGGTTTTTCATGACACGGTGACGACGATTTGTATCAATTGCCAAGGTATATTCTTGGTTCAAGGCAAGCGGTGCAAGAACTTCAACCGTGTGAAGTGCTTGTCCGTTTGGTGCTTTTTGAACATTTGTCACAGTAGCTACAACCTTGCCTGACCCATCCAAGATTTGTCCATGGTCAGCTACCTGTCCACCCATTTCAGCATAGAATGGCGTTTCCGCAAAGATAAGTGAGGCAGTTCCTTCTGATACAGCTTCTACTTCTGCATTGTCAGCCACGATAGCCACCAATTTAGAAGATAATTGGCTAGCATTGTAGTTGAAGACACTTTCTACAGTGATGTTTTGAAGGGTTTCATTTTGCATACCCATTGAACCACCTTTAACAGCTGACGCACGCGCGCGTTCTTGCTGTTCTTTCATGGCTGCTTCAAATCCTTCACGGTCAACAATCATCCCAGCTTCTTCAGCGATTTCTTCAGTCAATTCAACTGGGAATCCATAAGTGTCATAAAGTTTGAATACATCTTGACCAGCAATGACAGATTGACCTTTTTCTTTCAAGTCTGCCACAATGCCTTGGGCAAAGTGTTGACCTGAGTGAAGGGTACGAGCAAATGACTCTTCTTCACTCTTAACGATTTTTTCGATAAAGTCACGTTTTTCAAGCACTTCTGGGTAGTAGCTTTCCATGATTTTACCAACAGTTGGAACCAATTTGTAAAGGAAAGGCTCGTTGATTCCCAATTTTTGACCATGCATAGAAGCACGACGGAGAAGACGGCGAAGGACGTAACCACGACCTTCATTTCCTGGAAGGGCACCATCACCGATGGCAAATGAAAGTGAACGGATGTGGTCTGCGATGACCTTAAAGCTCATGTTGTCGCCATCTTGGTCATAGACCTTACCAGACAATTTCTCCACTTCACGAATGATTGGCATGAAGAGGTCTGTTTCAAAGTTGGTCTTAGCCCCTTGGATAACTGCCACCAAACGCTCCAAACCAGCGCCCGTATCAATGTTCTTGTGTGGCAATTCCTTGTATTCGCTACGAGGAACAGCAGGATCTGCGTTAAATTGTGACAAAACGATGTTCCAGATTTCAATGTAACGGTCGTTTTCGATATCTTCTGCAAGAAGGCGAAGACCTATATTTTCTGGGTCAAAAGCTTCTCCTCGGTCAAAGAAAATTTCTGTATCAGGTCCAGAAGGCCCAGCACCGATTTCCCAGAAGTTATCTTCGATTGGAATTAAGTGGCTTGGGTCCACTCCCACTTCAATCCAACGGTTGTAAGAATCTTTATCATCTGGATAGTAAGTCATGTAAAGTTTCTCAGCTGGGAAGTCAAACCATTCAGGGCTTGTCAAAAGCTCATAAGCCCAAGTGATCGCTTCGTCTCGGAAGTAATCACCGATAGAGAAGTTCCCCAACATTTCAAACATAGTATGGTGACGTGCAGTCTTCCCTACGTTCTCGATGTCATTGGTACGGATCGCCTTTTGCGCATTGGTAATACGTGGATTCTCTGGGATAATAGTCCCATCAAAGTATTTCTTAAGAGTTGCTACACCAGAGTTGATCCACAAAAGTGTTGGGTCATTTACAGGAACCAAACTCACTGATGGTTCTACCGAGTGACCTTTGGTCGCCCAGAAATCAAGCCACATTTGGCGTACTTGTGCACTAGATAGTTGTTTCATATTGTCTCCTTATTTACTTGTTTAATGTGATTGGCTTTCCAGCATTTCCACATAGTCAATCGCGACACAGAGGGAAATGACTAGGTCTGCATAAGCGTCCTCAAGGACCGTTACATTATAGGTAGAGGTCAGATGGAAGAGTTCTTTCTTGATTTCCGCAATCAGCTGATCGCGATCATCCAGCAATTTGAAATCCAAATCCCAGATATTGCCCTCGATACGAAGACCTAGATTATCAAACTCATACTTATCTCGCCAGAAGGTCAACTTCTTACGAATGACAAAACTCGAGCCATTCCGAAGCTGAATCTCAAAACGAGGTAGCAAGGTCAAGATTTCTTTACTGATTTGACTAACATGTTCACCATTAGCATCATAGATGGTAAAAGTTTTGGGAATCTTAAAAAATGATCCCTCTACCTGATAGGCGATTTCTCCCCTGTCATCCTTGATAGCGAAGCGTTCGCCTCCAAGACGAAACTTTTGTTTGACAAGAAATGTTTTCATCAACACCTCCAAAAAATCAAAAGACAAGCTCATATCACGAAGGGCGAAAAACCGCGGTACCACCTTCATTCAATGAACTTGTCATTCTCTTATTCTTATGCAATTGTATGATTGAGTAGCATGACTTCCTAGCTTAGATGGCTCGCAGCACCGCCATTTCTCTGGACTAAGGCAACTGAAAATCAATTCTCAACTCTCTTATTATATCGTTTTTGGAGGAGTTCGTCAAGGTTAATGGCAATGAATCATAAATGTTTTATTCTGGGGTAACTTCTCAAAGTAACTTCCACTTGGCTAGCCGAAGTGGAAGTTAGTTTAAAACAAATTTTTATGGTGGAATTAAGTACGAGATATTTGAATAAATAATAAAATTATTATCTTCATTAAAATAGTAGACTAATAGAACAATTTATGGTATATTATAGTTGCCAAACGTATACAACAATTTTCATATGTATATCCAAATAAGAAAACAATAAGAAGTAGATTGCAAAATATAAAACAAAGGAGAATTTAAAATAATTAACACAATTAATTTGATTATGCTTGTCAGTCATAAAAAATTAATTTTTTATAACTGACCTTAAAAATATTAAGCTGCTCTAAATTTAGCGTTCAAATATTAAAATAATTAATTTATAAATTTAATTTATATTATCTATCTCTCATTCACTACTAGTGGATTTATATAAAAATTTTATCTACAAATAGTTTTCTTCCCTCGTCCATTGGGCGGGGTTTTTTGTTCGAAAATCTAGAATATAAATAAAAAAAAAACAGGTGCTCACCTCACCTGTGTAATAACTAATACAAATATGTCTTAATTAAGAATTTAATAATCTCAATAAGACAATACTTAACAATTGGTTCAAGAATTGAGAAACAATGTTGACAGATTAGTCGCCAAACGTAATTATCAACTTTATTTCCATTTTTTCTTTTATTGGATTTTTTCATATGTGTCACCATTTATGGTCTACACACTTAAAATTTTTCTATAGGTAAGACAAAAAATTTTTAAATAGCTTTACAACCAAAAAGAAAGCTTCATCTTATAGATAATATAAAATGTTTTCAACCAATTTTAACACCCCACCCTACCTCCGATATTAATATTTTACAATAAATAATTAATTACGACAATATAAAAAACTAATTTAAAATAATTTTAATGAATCTGAAAGAAAATTTTAGATCTTACGAATTACCTTCTACTTCTAAAAAACGAACCAGCTTGACTGATTCGTTTCGTGACTGCTAACTCCTACTTCCGATACATTTTAAATTGTAGGAAGAGGTCGCTATATTTGCCTGTCCATTTATGGTCAAATTTCTCATAAACTTCTAGGTGTTTCATGGTTTCAGCATCTGGATAGAAGGCCTTGTCTTCTTTTTTCTCCTCTGGGAGCATTTCCTTGGCTGGTAGGTTTGGTGTTGAATAGCCAACATACTCCGCATTTTTGAGAGCATTTTCGGGTTTCAACATAAAGTTGATAAAGGCATAGGCTGCATCTTGGTTTTTGACTGTTTTTGGTATAACCATATTGTCAAACCAAAGGTTGCTGGCCTCAGTTGGTACCACATAGCGTAGATTTTCATTTTTTTCTAGCATTTGGCTGGCTTCACCAGAGAAGGTCACACCGATAGCAGCGTTGTTCTGAATCATGTAGCCCTTCATCTCATCCGCCACAATAGCCTTGATATTTGGAGTCAACTTGTAGAGCTTGTCCACTGTCTCTTCCAACTGCTGGGGTTCCTTGGAGTTGAGGCTGTAGCCGAGGGAATTGAGTCCGAGTCCCAGCACCTCACGCGCCCCATCAAAGAGCATGATAGAGTTCTTATACTCTGGCTTCCAGAGGTCATCCCAATGCTCAGGCGCTTGATCTACCATAGTTTCATTGTAGACAATTCCCAAAGTCCCCCAGAAGTAAGGGATAGAGAATTTATTGCCTGGGTCAAAGGACTGGTTGAGAAACTCTGGTCCGATATTTTCAAGACCTTCAAGTTTTGAATAGTCAAGCGGAACCAAGAGGTCTTCGTCCTTCATCTTGTTAATCATGTATTCACTAGGAATTGCAATATCGTAGGTCGTTCCACCCTGCTTGATCTTGGTATACATGGCTTCGTTGGAGTCAAAAGTCTCATACTGGACTTGGATTCCTGTTTCTTCTGTGAATTGCTCCAAGAGTTCTGGATCGATATAGTCTCCCCAGTTGTAGATAACCAATTTTTGACTATCTCGACTATTGATTTTACTATCTAGATGGGTTGCAATTCCCCACAAGACGAGGATAATCGCTACAATTCCTGCTAAAAATGAATAGAGTTTTTTCATGCTTGCTCCTCCTTCTCACGTGAGATAAAGTAATATCCAACAACTAGGATAATACTAAAGAGAAATACAAGGGCAGACAGGGCATTGATTTCTAGCGAAATCCCCTTACGAGCACGAGAATAAATCTCGACTGACAGGGTTGAAAAGCCATTTCCCGTTACGAAGAAGGTCACGGCAAAGTCATCTAGCGAATAGGTGAAGGCCATGAAGTAACCTGCAATGATAGACGGTGTCAGGTAAGGAAGCATGATTTCCTTGAACATCTGAAATTGACTGGCACCAAGGTCATAGGCCGCATGAATCATGTCACCGTTCATTTCCTTGAGTCGAGGCAAGACCATCAAGACCACGATAGGAATCGAGAAGGCCACGTGACTAGATAGAACGGTCAAAAAGCCAAGTGAAAACTTGAGTTGGGTAAAGAGAATCAAGAAGCTGGCACCAATCATAACGTCAGGCGCAACCATAAGGATATTATTGAGTGAAAGAAAGGCTTCTTGGTATTTCTTACGAGATTGGTAAATATAAATGGCACCAAAAGTCCCGATAATGGTCGCAATCAAGGCTGACAGGAAGGCCAAGAAAAAGGTCTGAGTCACAATCAACATGAGACGACCATCGCCAAACATGGTTTTAAAATGGCTCAGGCTAAAGCCTGTAAAACTATTCATGTCGTTACCTGCATTAAAAGCATAGCCAATCAAGTAAAAAATCGGCAGGTAGAGGACAAGAAAAACCAGTCCCAGATAAAGGTTGGCAAATCTTTTCATCGTTCTCTCCTTTCCTTGGTCACCCACATGGTGATGAACATGGTCAGGATGAGAATCACACCGATGGTAGAACCCATACCGTAGTTGTCATTGGTCAGGAAGTTCTGCTCAATGGCTGTCCCCAAGGTGATAACGCGGTTCCCACCAATCAAACGGGTCAGCATGAAGAGACTCAAGCTGGGGATAAAGACCGACTGGACCCCACTTCTCACCCCATTCATCGATAGAGGGAAGATGACATGGCGGAAAGTCTCCCACTTGGTCGCACCGAGGTCATAGCTGGCATTGATGAGGTTGTTATCCATATCGTCCAAGACATTGAAAATCGGCAATATCATAAAGGGAAGCTCGATGTAGCTTGCTACAAAGATAAAGGAGAAATCGGTAAAGAGCAACTGCTGTGAACCGATTCCGATAAATTCCAAGAATTGGTTAATAGAGCCATTTTGACCAAAAATCCCGATAAAGGCATAGGCCTTGAGGAGCAAATTGATCCAAGTTGGTAAAATAATCAGCATGAGCCAGAGTTGACGGTGCTTGAGACGGGTCAAAAATAGGGCTGTTGGATAGCTGATAAGGAGGGTTACAAAGGTCACAATTCCTGCATAGAGTACAGAGTTGAAACTCATTTTTAGATAGGTCAAGTTTTGTGACGCAAAGTAAGATTTATAGTTTTCTAAACTGAATTGGCCTTCGATATTGAAAAAGGATTGTCCGAAAATCAAGACCAAGGGTGCCAACACAAAGAGGGCAATCCAGAGCATGTAGGGCACTACAAAGAGTTTAGAGCTTGTTTTCTTCATCTCTTTCCTCCTCGATTGCATTGATCAGACCTGCTTCTTGCTCTTCGATTTCCACGTATTCTTCGATACGAGCATCGAACTCTTCTTCTGTTTCATTGAGGCGCATGATGTGGATGTCTTCTGGTTCAAAGTCCAGACCGATTTCCTCACCCACGATGGCCTTACGAGTCGAGTGGATCATCCATTCATTTCCAAGTTCGTCATAGGCGATAATTTCATAGTGAACCCCACGGAAGAGCTGGGTATCGACCTTAACTTGGAGCTTGCCTTCTTCAGGAAGGGTAATGCGCAAGTCTTCTGGACGAATCACGACTTCGACTGGCTCATTTGGCTTCATCCCCCCATCGACCGCTTCAAAGCGTTTGCCGTTAAACTCAACCAAGTAGTCCTCAATCATGGTACCTGGCAAGATATTTGACTCACCGATAAAGGTGGCAACAAAGTGGTTAATCGGCTCATCGTAGATATCTACTGGTGTTCCAGACTGGACAATCTCGCCATCATTCATAACGAAAATCCAGTCACTCATGGCAAGTGCTTCTTCCTGATCGTGAGTGACAAAGACAAAGGTAATGCCCAATCGTTGTTGCAGTTCACGCAGTTCATACTGCATGTCTGTTCTCAATTTCAAGTCCAGCGCTGATAAAGGCTCGTCTAGCAAGACCACACGGGGTTGGTTGATGATGGCACGGGCAATAGCCACACGCTGACGTTGTCCTCCAGAGAGTTTACGAATGGAACGTTTTTCGTAACCTTCCAACTGAACCATCTTGAGAACTTCAGTAACACGTTGCTCGATTTCTTTCTTGTCAATCTTGCGCAAGCGGAGCGGAAAAGCAACATTTTCAAACACATTCATATGTGGAAACAAGGCATAGGATTGGAAAACCGTATGGACGTCACGCTTGTTGGTTGGGATGTCATTGATACGGACACCATCCAGCAAAATATCTCCTGTCGTCGCATCCAGTAAACCTGCAATGATGTTAAGGATAGTTGATTTCCCTGAACCAGACGCGCCTAGAAGAGTATAGAACTTCCCTTCTTCCAACTCAAAGTTGATATCTTTGAGAACCTTGGTGTTGCTGTCTTCAAAAACTTTAGAGACGTTTTTGAATTCAATAATTGGTTTTTTCAATTGTCATTTATTCCTTCTTTTTCATAGATTAACAGATCAGGGCTCTGTCAGGCCACTACTACCTCGTGTAGGAGATTGAACTGCCTACATTCTTCTGCACTGACGATAGGCTTTCACCCCCTTTCCATGACATAGCAGCAGCTTTTTAACTAAAACTTCCTACTTGCTTTCACCTAAAATACGGACTTCCCTCTCAAGGGTGACACCTGAGTGTTCCTTGACTTTTTCAATCACAGACTCAATCAAGTCCTCGTAGTCTTTAGCCGTTCCGTCAGCAACATTAATCATAAAACCTGCGTGTTTTTCTGAGACTTCTACTCCACCAATACGATAGCCTTTCAAGCCAGCTTCTGAAATTAATTGACCTGCAAAATGCCCTACTGGACGCTTAAAGACCGAACCACAAGATGGATATTCTAAAGGTTGCTTGAGTTCACGTAGATGCGTCAAGCGATCCATTTCTTGCTTGATAACCTGATGGTTTCCTGGAGCAAGGGAAAATTTAGCTGACAAGACAACTGCACCAGACTCCTGAATGGCTGAATGGCGATACCCGAAAGCCAAGTCCTGGGCAGACAGGGTCTCGATTTCTCCATCCTTGGTCAAGACCTTACAAGACTGTAAGATATGGGAAATCTCGCCACCATAGGCACCCGCATTCATAAAGACAGCACCACCGACACTTCCAGGAATACCACAAGCAAACTCAAAGCCAGTCAAACTATGACGAAGGGCAATGCGAGTTGTTTCAATCAGGTTAGCACCAGCTTCAGCTTCAATGGTATAGCCATCAACGGAAACATTATTGAGCTTGTCACACAAGATGACAAATCCACGAATCCCACCATCACGAACGATGATGTTGCTAGCATTTCCAAGAACCATCCAAGGGATATCTGCTTGATTGGCAAATTTGACAACGCGAGCCAACTCAAAATGATTTCGTGGAAAGACCAGATAATCAGCCTCTCCACCTACTTTTGTATAACTATAGCTATGCAAGGGTTCCTTGAAACGGATATCAATCCCTTCTAAGATTTCAAGCATGTTTTCTTTTACTGACATGACACTCTTCCTTTTACAAAATTCATTCCATTATACCATTTTTAAGACCATTTGACGACCCTAAAAAAATCTTGGGCTTATTTTAAACAAAAAAAGAGGTTTCCCCCTTTTTCTTATGATTTTTTGCAAAAGATTGCCTTTGTTCCATAGGCAACCAGGATCAGTTCAACTAGTAGAATAACTTCAACCAAGACTGGACTTGTAATCCATCCTACTTGAGCTAGAGATGGTGCCATGTCAAAGAAGGCATGTAGTCCATAGGCCGCTAGGAGATAAATCCATTTCTTCTGGCGAACAGCTTGGTAAACCCAAACTGTCAAAAGCAATTGGAATCCTAGCGCCAAGATTCTCTCAAAACCAAGCAAATAAATCTGCCAGACTGATAGCGACTGAATAGTTTTCAACATATTTTCAGACAGCAATTGCATAACTTGTGGATTTTGCGTTTGAACTGCTGAGAGAACGATGTAGAGATTAATCAAACTAGTAAGACCTAGGAAAATCAACTCCAAACCACCATGCCCCAATCCATAAGCCAAGGCATCTGCCTTTTCCAAACTTCTCTTTTTCTCCAACCATTTGAAGAAAATAAGACGAGCAGTTTCCTCAAAAAATGATGCCATGGCTAAGCCATAGATGATATAGACAAGCGGATGGTCTTGCAAGAGGGCAATACTACCGTCTTTTTGAGGATGTAAAACCAAGATATGCACCAGTTTTTCCAAAATCTGTGAAGAGACAAAGAAGGCAACAGCCCCCAAGCCCAAGACAGCTAGATTAATCTGGTATTTCTTTTTGGCATACCAAATGCTCCCTATTAGAAAAGTCAGCAAAAACACAATGGTAATAATGATATGAATGTTCATTTTCTTCTCCTATTCTGCCTTTTCAATATCTTTTTTCATCTCATCAACATTGAACTTGGCAAACAAGTATTGGCGGTCTTGAACTGGGAAACGTTGGTCTAATTGGTCAACTGCCCCCACTTCGATGATTCCTTCTTTTATGACAAAATCCATGACATGCCCACCGAAGGTCAAGTCATCTGAGATGAAGTGCAGATGGTAGCCTGCCACACTAACTCCATGAAAAATCTCTGGCGTCCAGAAACCAACGATGGTTCCTGCGACATTGTCACGACTATATTCCGGTTGATGGGTTGCGACCTCAGCAAACTTGGTATCTGGTGTCGACTTGGGAATCATGCGCACATGCATATGCGAAAATTCCCCACGAATCTTGATAGAGCGGAAAAGATTTTCCCCATCATAATAAGACTCGATTCGTTCTTCCAATTCCTTGTCTGTCATCTCAAACCGCTGGCGGAAAATGACCTCTGCCTGGTGCGGTACTATTGCTGCATAAGGAATAAGGGCATCTGGTGACACTTCTACAATTTCCGGTTGCTCTCCTGAGCCTTTGGCTTGATAAGCCTTGCCATCCAAAACAATCAATTCCCCATCAATGGAATCCAAGGTTCCCAAACCAAGGTCACCATGCTCTAGCAATTCTCCTACTGTCATGGTACCACCATAAAGGCCTGCCATCAAGGCTCCAAGGGTATTGTATTGAAATAATTTCACTGGTTCCTGCACGTTCTTATCCATTCTCTTTCTTGTCTGTTATACTCAATGAAAATCAAAGAGCAAACTAGGAAGCGAGCCGCAGGCTGCTCAAAGCACTGCTTTGAGGTTGTAGATAAGACTGACGAAGTCAGTTACATATATCTACGGCAAGGCGAAGCTGACGTGGTTTGAAGAGATTTTCGAAGAGTATTATTCTATAAATGTTACTCCTAAGTATACCACATTTGCCCCTAGATGTGAACGATAGAAACACTCTGGACATTGCCAAGAAGGAAAAAAAAAGGTACAATGTAACAAAATCAAGGGAGGTCTGGAATGAAGAAACAAAGCAAGTACCAAGAGGTTGTTTCCTATCTGAAAAACGGTATCGAGTCTGGACGTTTTCCAACGGGAAGTCGCCTGCCTTCTATCCGTCAACTGAGCCTTGACTTTCACTGTAGCAAGGACACCATTCAACGAGCCCTGCTGGAATTACGGCACGAACAATACCTCTATGCCAAGCCCCAGAGTGGTTACTATGTCCTAGAACAAGGGCAACACCAGGATCTAGAAATTGAAGTCACTGACGAACATGCCAGTGCCTATGACGATTTCCGACTCTGTATCAATGAAACCTTGATTGGTCGGGAAAACTACCTCTTCAACTACTATGACAACCAAGAAGGATTAGAAGACTTAAGACAATCCATTCATAAACTCCTCTTTGACCAAGCTCTCTACTGCAAGGCAGACCAGTTGGTATTGACTTCTGGAACCCAGCAAGCCTTGTTTATCCTTTCTCAAATTTCCTTTCCTAGCCAAGCCAAGGAAATCTTGGTGGAACAGCCGACCTACCATCGGATGAATCGCCTCTTGATTGCTCAAGGTCTGGACTATCAAACGATTGAACGAGGCATTGATGGAATTGACTTGGAGGAACTGGAAGGCCACTTCAAAACAGGACAAATTAAGTTTTTCTATACCATTCCTCGTTTTCACTATCCTCTGGGACATTCCTATTCAGAGCAGGACAAACGGGCTATTCTTGACTTAGCTGCCAAGTACGGTGTCTATATCGTAGAGGACGACTATCTGGGGGATTTGGACTCCAAGAAGGGCCAGACCTTCCACTATCTGGATACAGAGGAGCGGGTCATTTACATCAAGTCCTTCTCAACCAGCCTCTTTCCAGCCTTGCGGATAACAGCACTCATCCTTCCAAATGCTATCAAGGAAGCCTTTGTGGCCTACAAAAATATCCTAGACTACGACAGCAACCTCATTATGCAAAAGGCCCTGTCACTCTATATTGACAGTCAATTATTTGAAAAAAATCGTCTGGCTCGCTTATCCAATCAGGAAGCTTACCAAAAACAAATCGAGGAAAGACTAGCTAAAACTCCTTGTCCCCTTCCTTACTTTCCCCTACACGATGGTTTATTACTAGACCTAAGACATTATCCTAAAATTGCTAGTCTCAAACACAGCCAACTGGGCTTAGACTTCTTTGAAGAGGCATACTTGGATGCCTGCCCTTATCAATTTGCTAAGGTGTCCTTAGACAATCTGGAAAAGGTTTTAAACTATTTAAAAGCAGAATTGGAATGACATCCAACTCTGCTTTTTTCTTATTGTTCAACTTCTGTTAGGGTTGCCGCTTTTTCAAGATAGCTTTGGTAAGTTCCTTCATCCTTGAGTTTTTGGATGACCTTGTCCACCACTTCTTTCAAATCAGCACTATTTTTTCTAAGGGCAACTGCGTTGGCTTCGCCGTCCTTCATCTTCAAGCTGACAGTTGCGACAGCTAGGTCGGCATTTTTAGCAGCATAGCTAAGAGCAACAGGCTCATCCATATGAACGGCATCTACTTTTCCAACCTGTAATTCATTAACAGCTTCACCCATATTGGTTAGGGAAGTTAATTGCGCTTTTGGCAATTGTTCCTTGACCATAGATTCTGGAACAGTCCCTTTTTGGGCCGCAATATTAGCACTTTCTAGGCTAGTTAAATCCTTGTATTTTTCTTCATCAGCCTTACGAACCAAGAAACTAATCTTGTTTTCATAGTAAGGGATTGAAAAATCAAAGACTTCTTTTCTCTCGTCAGTAGCGCTAATTCCCGCAACCGCTAGATCAGCCTTACCAGTTTGAAGACTGGTCAAGACATTATCAAAACTCATGCTTGAAATTTCCAACTTCACCCCAAGTTCATCAGCGATAGCTTGGGCCATATCAATATCCGCACCGACTACCTGGTTTTTTCCGTCAACTAAGGATTGGAATTCAAAAGGTGCATAGTCAGGACTAGTCGCCACAACTAATTTCCCCTTTTGCTTAATGGCCTCAACAGCTGACTGAGAACCATTAGAACCCGACTGGCAAGCTACTAAGAAGAAACTTGCAAGAAAACTACATAAAACAAATATCCATTTTTTCGATTTCATAAATAAACAACCTCTCTGTTAATTTTGTATAATTATAACGCTATCCAAGTTGCTTGTCAAGTGTTTTTCTTACATTTTCATAAAATATATTTACTAAAAAATAGAAATACAGTGGTTAGTTTATCTATCTATTGGGAACTTATTTTCAAAAAAATCATTTATCATATCTCGATGCTGCTGGTTTACAATTGCAATATTTTGTATGTCACTATGATCAAAAAATCCTAATTCTAAAGTTTCATCACTTGTAAAAAAATTTGTAGAGATAGAAATTTCAGATGAAACTAAATACAAGATTGTAAGAACTTGAGCCTCATCACCATTCGGATAACTGTCTGAATATTTTGTATAAACATTTAAGAGTTTTTCCACCCTCACTTCGACTCCTGTTTCTTCATAAAACTCTCGCACTAAAGCTTCTAAAGCCGATTCTCCTAATTCAAGAGCACCACCTGGTAATCCCCACGTTCCTTTATCTGCTCGTTTTTGTAATAAAATTTTTCCTGATTGACTTAATATTCCACAGGTAAAATTTAAAATAATTTTATCTTTTCCAACTTTTTTTCTGATATTCTGTATGTAGTTCATTATTCACCTCTGACAAAGTAAACCATCTATACAATGAAAGATTACTGTATTAAAAAGTAAGCTTTCACAATAATTTTATCATTTGAATACTTTATAGTTCGACAATCTTACCTGTTTCAAAGTAAACAACCCATTCACAGATATTTTTGGCATAGTCTCCAATGCGTTCCAAGAAGGCAATCACTTGGAAATAATCACGACCTGTAACGATGGCATCTGGATTTTTCTTGATTTCTTCTGTAGCCAAGTCACGAATGCTATCAAAGTAATGGTTGATTTTTTCGTCCATGGCTGCTACTTCATAGGCCTGGTCTACTGAACCATTCAGATAAAGTTCAAGGGCTGCTTCGACGAAATTCTTGACATCGCGACCCATTCTCTTGATTTCTTCTTCAACAGCTGGGATGCGTTGCTCCCCTTTCATACGAATGGTCGCTTCAGCGATAGACACTGCATGGTCTCCCATGCGTTCCACGTCTGACACTGCCTTGAGAACAGTCAAGACGGTACGAAGGTCTTGTGAAACAGGTTGTTGAAGAGCAATCATTTCAAATGATTTCTTCTCCAACTTCACTTCGTATTCATTTACTTCTGCATCGTCTTCGATGACTTCTTTGGCCAAATCACGGTCATGTGTAACAAAGGCACGCACTGTCCGATTGATTTGGGATAGCACCTCTTGTCCCATAGCATAGAACTGATTGTGCAATTTCTCTAAATCTTCCTCAAATTGAGAACGTAACATCATTTATCTCCTTATCCAAATTTTCCTGAAATATAATCTTCTGTTTCCTTGTGTTGTGGGTTGAGGAACATCTTCTTGGTATCGTTAAACTCAATCAGATCTCCATCTAGGAAAAATCCTGTCTTGTCAGAGATACGAGAGGCTTGTTGCATAGAACGCGTAACCAAGAGCATGGTGTATTTATTTTTTAGCCCATACAAGGTTTCCTCAATTTTCCCAGCAGATATAGGGTCCAAGGCTGAAGTCGGTTCATCCAAGAGAATGATTTTAGGACTGGTTGCCAAGACACGGGCAACACAGACACGTTGCTGTTGTCCACCTGAAAGTCCGATAGCTGAATCATGCAGGCGGTCCTTGACCTCATCCCAGATAGAAGCTCGTTGCAAGGCTTTTTCCACTGCTTCATCCAGAATCTGCTTGTCCTTCACTCCATTGATACGAAGCCCATAGACAACATTTTCGTAGATGGACATAGGGAAAGGGTTGGGCTGTTGGAAAACCATACCGATTTCCTTACGCAATTCAACTGTATCTGTACGCGGGCTGTAGATGTTGTGGCCGTTGTAAACCACCGAACCAGTTGTAGTCACCTCTGGATTGAGATCCCCCATGCGGTTGATAGCCTTGAGGAGGGTTGATTTCCCTGATCCAGATGGACCAATCAAGGCTGTAATTTCCTTAGGTTGGAAAGATAGGGAAACACTATTCAAGGCCTTTTTTTGATTGTAGTAAACGGACAGGTCTGATACCTGTAAAATCGCTTCTGTCATACTGTTTCCTTTCTATCCAAAGTGTCCTGTTACGTAGTCATTGGTTGACTGTAGTTTGGCATTTTGGAAAATATTAGAGGTCTTATCGTACTCAATCAAGTCACCCAAATAGAAAAATCCTGTGTAATCACTAGCACGCGCAGCCTGTTGCATGCTGTGGGTCACGATGATGATGGTAAAGTCCTTCTTCAATTCCAACATGGTTTCTTCCAGCTGGGCTGTCGCAATCGGATCCAAGGCTGACGCTGGCTCATCCATCAAGAGGATATCTGGTTTAACAGAGATAGCACGAGCGATACAGAGACGTTGCTGCTGACCACCTGATAGGGTCAAGGCTGACTTGTGCAAATCATCTTTGACCTGGTCCCAAAGGGCAGCTTGACGGAGAGAGGTTTCCACAATTTCATCCAAGACTTGCTTGTCCTTAACACCCGCACGTTCATGAGCAAAAGTAATGTTGCGGTAGATGGACTTAGCAAAAGGATTTGGGCGTTGGAAGACCATCCCGATATGTTTACGCATTTCATAAACGTTGATTTCTGGACGATTGACATCAATCCCTTGGTAGAGGATTTGACCTGTGACCTTGGCAATATCAATGGTATCATTCATGCGATTGAGACTGCGGAGGTAGGTTGATTTTCCTGATCCAGATGGGCCAATTAAGGCAGTAATTTTATTTTTTTCAAATTGCATATCGATGCCCTTGATGGATTCTTTTTTACCGTAGTAAACATGTAAATCCTTGGTAGAGAGGGCCACTTTCTCTTCAGGAAAGGTGATGATATGCTTTTCATCCCAATTATATTTTGACATGGCTTCTCCTTTAGGCAGCGGTTAATTTCTTATGTAGATAGCTTCCGAGCTTGCGAGCTCCAAAGTTAAAGATGAGGATAAAGATGAGGAGCACGGCAGCAGAACCTGCGGATACGATGGTGCCATCAGGAATAGTTCCTTCACTGTTGACTTTCCAGATGTGGACAGCCAAGGTTTCTGCTTGACGGAAGATAGAGATTGGGCTAGTTACACTGAGAACATTCCAGTTAGACCAGTCAAGGGCTGGAGCGGATTGTCCTGCTGTATAAATCAAAGCAGCCGCCTCACCAAAAATACGACCAGAAGCTAAGACAACCCCAGTGACAATACCTGGAAGGGCTTCTGGAATCACGACATGGACTACAGTCTCCCAGCGTGAAATACCAAGAGCTAGGCCAGCCTCACGTTGCGTATGGTGAACGTGTTTTAAACTGTCCTCAACATTACGAGTCATTTGAGGCAAGTTAAAGACTGTCAAAGCCAAGGCACCTGAGATGATTGAAAATCCATACTCAAATTGAACTACAAAGATCAAGTAACCAAAGAGACCTACAACCACTGATGGCAATGATGACAAGATTTCAATACAGGTTCTGACAAAGTTGGTCACAGGACCTTTTTTAGCATATTCAGCTAGGAAAATCCCAGCTCCCATAGATAAAGGTACAGAGATAATCAAGGTAATGACCAAAAGGAAGAAGGAATTATAGAGCTGAATTCCAATTCCTCCACCTGCTTGGTAAGAAGATGATTTGCCAGTCAAGAAAGACCAAGAGATGTGGGGCAAACCACGAACCAAGATATAGAGAATCAAGGAGGCCAGGATGGCAACAATAATTCCTGCAATCGAGTAGAGGACAGCTGTTGCAATTTTATCTAATTTCTTAGCGTGCATAGTTTTTCTTTCCTCTTTCTTTCGTAATCAATTTAATCACACTGTTGAAGGCTAAACTCATCAAGAGCAAGACTAGGGCCAATGACCAAAGAACGTTATTATCAACGGTTCCCATAACAGTATTTCCGATACCCATGGTCAAAACAGAGGTCAAGGTCGCAGCAGGTGTTGTTAGTGAAGTTGGAACAACAGCTGAGTTTCCGACCACCATCTGAATGGCCAAGGCCTCACCAAAGGCACGCGCCATCCCAAAGACCACAGCTGTGAAAATCCCTGAACGCGCAGCTTTCAAGGTCACGCGCCAGATGGTTTGCCAACGAGTGGCCCCCATAGCCAAACTAGCTTCGCGGTAGTGACGAGGCACCGCACGCAAGCTATCGGTTGTCATAAAGGTTACCGTCGGCAAGATCATGACAAAGAGAACGAAAATCCCTGACAAAATCCCAAAACCAGTTCCACCAAATACACTACGGACAAAGGGAACTACGACCTGCAAACCGATAAATCCATACACGACTGAAGGAATCCCGACAAGTAATTCAATAGCTGGTTGCAAGATTCTAGCACCTTTTGGTGAGACTTCGGTCATAAAGACTGCCGCACCAATAGCAAAAGGAGTTGCGATAAGGGCTGATAGGATTGTGACAATAAAGGAACCCAAAATCATTGGAAGCGCACCAAATTGTTTACCTGAAGGATTCCAAGTTTGTCCAAAGAGGAAATCAAAGATATTAACCCCATTTACAAAGAAGGTCGACAAACCTTTTTGGGCTACGAAAATCAAAATCATAGCCACAATGATGACAATCAAAGACAGACAGGCAAAGGTCAAGCCTTTTCCTAGTTTCTCTAGACGAGAGTTCTTTGAGGGAGAAAGTAATTTTTTAGCTAATTCTTCTTGATTCATTATTGACTCCCTTCTAGTGCTGTCACCGTTCCTACAGCATCTTTTTCAACCTTCATTTCCTTAACAGAAATATAACCCATTCCCTTAACGATTCCGCTTTGCGCTTCATCTGAGAGGACAAAGTTGAGAAACTCTGCCACCAATTCATTTGGCTGACCTAGAGTATACATATGTTCATAAGACCACAAAGGCCAGTTATTGGTTGTTACATTTTCTGCAATCGGCTCATAGCCGTTCAATTTCATGCGTTTAACTGAGTCATCCACATATGCAAAGGCTAGGTAAGAAATGGCTCCTGGGGTCTGGGAAACAATGTTTTTGACCATCCCATTTGAATCCTGTTCTTGACTCTGCACGGCAGATTGACCATCCATGATAACACTATCAAAGGTTGCACGAGAACCAGAACTTGCCGCGCGGTTGATAATGGAAATGGCTAGGTCTTTCCCACCGACTTCTTTCCAGTTGGTTACTTGACCTGTGAAGATGCTACGGAGTTGTTCAGTTGTCAGATTTTCAACATCAACTTCCTTGTTCACAATCACTGCCAAGCCCGCTACAGCAACCTTATGGTCCACTAGAGCGGATGCGTTGATACCGTCTTTTTCCTCGGCAAATACGTCTGAATTTCCTACATCAACGGCTCCAGACTGAACCTGAGACAAACCTGTACCAGATCCTCCACCTTGGACGTTGACTGTTTTTCCAACGTGCATAGAGCCAAATTCATCTGCTGCTGCTTCGACCAAGGGCTGAAGAGCCGTTGAGCCAACAGCTGTCATGGATTCTCCACGATCAATCCAGCTAGCACATCCCGCCAAAGAACCTGCTAGCAAGAGAGCCGCAAGGGATAGAGCGAGTTTTTTCCTTTTTTTCACTGTTTTTCTCCTTGAAAATAATGGTGAATGCTGTGAATTTTTTCAACTATTTATTTATGTTTTTCTTTTGAAAATTGGGAGCCAACTGAAGTTCTTTACTTAGTTTTACTAGTCATTTGCTCAGTTACCTTGCCCACCAATTTTGACTTAAAATGAAAGACAATTTGAAAAAATCCATACTTCCACTATAACATAGACAAGCTACTTTGACTAGCATTTTCACTTGAATCTGAGGCCTTTTGGAAAATAATTTTTCAAAACATTTCCAGTCACCTTTCCAAAGCCCAACCCGTTGCCTTGAACCAAAACTTGGTACCAACCATTTGGCAGACTTTCCGCCAGCTGAACGGTTTCTCCAGCCGCATACTTTACAAACTCCTCTCGGTCAATTTCAACTGACTGCTTTACCTGACTCGGTTTCAAGGCTAGACCAAGAGCAAAACTGGGTTCAAAACGTTTCTTCTTAAATGTGCCCAGATGCAGGCCATTCCGAGCAATCTTGAGTTTCCCTAAATCTGGCAAGAATTCGGGCAGAAGATAGAGTTGGTCTCCAAAAGTCTGCAAGATCCCCCTTAAATTGATTTTCAAGTGTTTTTGTGCAAATTCCTGCCACAAAGTAACTTGTTCTCGGCTGAGATTGCTCTTACTTGCCTTACATTTTGGTGCTAGATTTTCACCTTTAAATTGCAAATGGGCTACAAATTGCCCCTCTCCCTTAAACTGATGAGGATACATCCGAGCCGTTTCTGGCAGGTCAATACCAGCTACCATTCCATTGATATGCTCTACTGGCAACAAATCAAAATCATACTCTTCCAGCAACCAATTAACAATCTCTTCATTTTCCTCAGGTGCCCAGGTACAGGTTGAATAAACCAAACGACCACCTTCAGCTAGCATGGTTACTGCATCTGATAGAATTTCTCTTTGCAAGCTAGCACATTGACTTGGATAATCAAGGCTCCAATAGTCCATAGCATCTGGCTGCTTACGAAACATTCCTTCACCAGAGCAAGGGGCATCAAGAACGATTAGGTCAAAATAGCCTTTAAAAACCTTGGCCAAACGGTCAGCAGATTCATTGGTCACCACGACATTTGTAGCTCCAAAGCGCTCCATGTTTTCCACTAAAATCTTAGCCCGTTTGCTTGAAATTTCGTTGGAAACCAGGAGACCTTCTCCTGCTAGATAGGCTGCTAGTTGAGTTGATTTACCACCCGGTGCAGCGGCCAAATCCAAGACCTTCATACCAGGACTGGGCTGGGCTACCTGAGCCACCATCTGAGCAGCGGGTTCTTGCGAATATACTAAACCTGTAGCATGCTCAGGCGATTTCCCTGAAACCTTCCCATAATGTCCCCAAGGGGTTTGAGGAATGGCATCAGGAAAGGAAATTGGTGTTTCTTTTAAAGGATTGACCCGAAAGGCCGAAACCGCTTCCTCCTCAAAAGAGGCAAGAAAATCTCTTGCCTCATCTCCTAGTATCTCTTCATATTTTTCAACAAATCCTTCTGGAAATTGCATTTAAATTCTTTTCCTTTCGTAAATATAGGACTGAATTTCCTCCTGCATCTCAAGAGGCACCATCATGACCGGCTGTCTGGTTTGAAAATCAAGCGCTTGACCAGATAGGGTCACAACCCGATAGCCCAGACTTTCCCCTAAAATACTAGCTGCGGCATAATCCCATGGTTGCAGATAGGTGACATAGGTCAACAAACGCCCTGACAAAATCTTGGCAAAACTAATGGCCGCACTCCCATAGACACGTACACCGAGGACCGCTCGACTCAAATCAGCCAGTCCCCATTCATTGGTTTCCAGCATACCACTATTCCCTGCAATGAGGAAATCTCCAAGTGGTTTTGGTTTAAAGGGAGCTAGGGGGTTATCATTTAGACAAACTGGAAACTTACCACCACCGTGATAACAATCCCCCTTGACCACATCATAAATCAGACCAAACTGTCCCTGACCATTTTCAAAATAAGCCATCATAACAGCAAAATCTTCCTGCTGGGCTACAAAGTTATTGGTACCATCAATCGGATCAAGGACCCAAACCTTGCACTCTTGAACCGAGGCTCGCAGACAACCTTCTTCAGCGCAAATCTTATCCTCAGGATAACGAGACAAAATCTCACCAACCAAGAGTTCCTGAACTTCCTTATCCAGTCTGGTCACCAAATCTGTTGGAGAGGACTTGGTTTCAACACACAAATCTTCCTGCATATGGTCGAGTATGTACTGGCCCGCCTTCTTGACAAGCTCTTTAGCAAATTCAAATTTACTTTCCAAGAGAAATCTTTCCTTCCCCTTTTTCCTTGGCAACCTGAACCGCTCGGTAAAGCGAATAGCCACTAACTGTTTCAAATTCTCGTCCCAAACGTTTCTCTTCGCTCTTGCTTGGTACGACCGCCTTGAATCCCTTATAAGAGTCCAGTAACTTTTTAGCCTCTACCTTGCCTTCATAGGCAGCTTCAACATCATTAAAAAAAGAAAGCACTGAAGCAAGTTCTTCAGTGCTCCACGACAAATCTAGTGGGTAACTATACTGTTTGTTCATTAACTAATACCAGCTCTCATTCTTGCTTCTTTTAGTTCTTGCTTACGATAACTACGAGGGAGAAAAGCACGAATCTCATCTTCATTAAAACCGATCTGCATACGTTTGGCATCGATAATAATTGGACGACGCAAAAGACTAGGATGCTGCTCAATCAAATGAAGCAATTCCGATACCGAGATACTCTCTACATCAATATTCAATTTTTGAAAAATTTTTGAACGAGTTGAAATGATGTCATCAGTACCATTTTCGGTCAAGGAAAGGATGTGTTGTAATTCTTTTCTTGTTAAAGGACTGGTCATAATATTGTGTTCCTCAAAGGGCACCTTATGTTTTTCTAACCAGGCCTTAGCCTTACGACATGAAGTACAGCTCGGTGATAGAAATAGTGTAATCATGCTTTTCTCTTCTTATCTATACTTTGCTAATTCTATTATACAAAAAAATAAAGCGCTTGACTAGAGATTTTTAGAAAAAAGCCTATTTTTTCAAGAAAAATAGACTGTTCGCGAACGATTGACTCTGTTTGAATTTGATTAATTCATTCTTGACAATAGTTTCGAATCACATACTTAATTTATTTATGCAAACCAGAAACATCCTTAGTATTACTGCTTACGACTTTTTAGATAAAGATAGCCAAAGAAGCTTTCATAGAGGGCAAAAAAGAGAAGAAAGGCATGAAGGAAGAAGGTCTCTGGCAAAATCAGAATAACTGGATCCTTGGCTGGGTCAAAAAGCCAGGTATCATCTCCCACAAAGAGAATTTGATGGAAAAGTGTAAAGAATTGCTCAAAACCAATCAAAACTCCCCCGAGACCAATCAGCACAGGCAAGACTACTAGAGTCAAAAGCCCCTTACTGAATAAAGATAAAAAGCCCTTTTTAACAATCCCTTTGACAAAGAAATAGAAACTTGGTAGTGTCACTAGAGCTACTAGCTGAACAAAGTGAAAGAGATTCTTCACCACCGCAAAATGGTGTAATCCAGCTGTTGACGAACGAAAATCTGGCATCTGCAAGACTTGAATAAAAGGATTAGTCAGGTAATTCATCAAGATATGAAAGTTATATTGAATGGTTTCTGGTTTTAGATAAACTCGATTCGTTAAGTTCAGCCACTGAATTTCCAGCGGATAAAAAATCCAAACCAAATAAATGGTCAAAAGGATTGAGAGGGAGAGGAGAAAGAGCATAGAGCTCCAAAAGGTCAGTTTAGTTTTCATCAAAATCCCACTCCGCAAGGCTAGAAACCACATGAGTCGGTGCGATTGGCAGGTCTGACACTTCTTCTGCCTTGGTAAAACCTGTTGTCACTAAGAGCGTTGGAATACCATTGTCAATCCCTGCTCGAATATCAGTCAAATAATTGTCCCCAACCATGATTAATTCTTCACGTTCCAAACCTAAGCGCTCAACCGCCTTGTTCATAATGATAGCATTTGGTTTCCCGATATAAACAGGCTTCACTCGTGTTGCCACTTCAAGAAGAGTTATCAGTGAACCAGCACCAGGCAAAAGACCGCGTTCTGTCGGGATGTTGAGGTCAGGGTTGGTTCCGATAAAGTGAGCACCCTTTTGGATAGCCAGAGTTGCTGTGGCAAATTTTTCATAGTCAACTTGCCAGTCCAGACCTACTACCACATAGGCAGGATTATCCTTGTCTTCCACATAACCAGCTGCCTTGATGGCTTCCTTGAGCCCTGCTTCTCCAATGACATAGACTGTCTTTTCAAGCCCCAAGTCATTCATATAATCGATAGTCGCCAAAGTCGCGGTGTAGACAGTCGACAGGGGCGTATCGATATTAAAATTCTGAGCCAGCATCTCCTGAACACTCTCTGGAGTGCGGGTTGTATTGTTGGTTACAAAAAGATAGGGGATGTCTCGCTTTTGCAATTCATGGACAAAAGCCTCTCCTGCTGGAATTCGATCCTTCCCCTTATAAATGGTTCCGTCTAAATCAATTAAATAGCCTTTATATTTCATCTATTTCTCCCTAATCCTTCTTCATTTCTTGCCAAGTGATGATAGCTTGGGCATTGGTAGCCCCGTCACTTGTAATCTCATGTTTGCTTTCCAGTCCAGTCCGTTCAACAGCCGATGTAATCACCCCACCTGGTCGAACTTCCTTGACATACTTGAGGTTGATTTTCTTGGGAATATATTGGGTCAAAAAATCCGCTCCCATGACCTCAAAAATCCAGTCCAAGTATTTACTGTTATTGACATGACCATTCATATCCAAGTCGTAAAAACGAACATGGTAATCCTTGCTGATTGGCTCTTCCAAGGACTCATACTTTGGCCCGCGGATAAGCTTTTTATCAAACTCAGACTGGTAAGGAGCTACAATCTCAGGTTCGACAGCATGGACTTTTCGACTATCTCGATCCATGAGAACAAAGGTCGCCAACATGCGAATGATTTCTTGACCTGCTTCATCATAAATGGTAAAGCGACGGTAGCAAAAGAGTCGATTGTAGCTTAAAGCTTCCGTTTCGATGGTGATTTCTTCCGCAAAACGAGGCAAACGAACCACCTCAATATCATAGTCTGTGATAATCCAGACCAGATTATAGTCTTCCAAAATGGCCTTATCACTAACTCCCAGTTCAATCGACTGCATCCCTGAAACTTGCAGGGATAGCAAAATCACATCTGGAAGCTTGATATGACCGTTCATATCAGCCATATCAAAAGGAATTTTCATTTTCATTTGATAAGTTAAGCCCATCATCCTACTCCAAAATAAATCGTTCTGCTACGGTGTCTCCTAAAAAGAGACCTCTTTTTGTCATTCGCACGCGATCACCGTCTATTTGCATGAGACCTTGTTGAACCAAGTCTCTGACGATTTCTCCATAAAGTCCATCGAAATCCCGTCCAAATTTTTCCTCAAATCGCGCCATGGAAACCCCTGATTTCTTGCGGAGTCCCAAGAACATTTCTTCTTCCATTTGCTCTTTTTGACTCAGGTGTTCTTCTGTGATGCGAGCATTTCCTTCCTCAACTGCACTGAGATAATGACGAATGGGACCATGGTTTTTATAGCGCACCCCATTGACATAACCAGATGCCCCAGCACCGATACCATAGTATTCAGCATTGTCCCAGTACATGAGATTGTGGCGACTTTCAAAACCAGGCTTTGAGAAATTGGAAATCTCATAATGCTCGAAACCAGCTCGCTCCAGCTCTGCAATGATGTACTCAAACATCTCAGCTTCCAGTTCCTCCTTAGGCAGAGGCAATTTCCCTCGTCGCATACGGTTCATAAAGACCGTATGATTTTCCAAAATCAAGCTATACAAACTCATATGGGGAATATCCAGTCCAATGGCCTTAGCCACATTTTCCTTGACCTGCTCCATAGTCTGACCAGGAAGTGCATAAATCAAGTCGATGGAGATATTGTCAAAACCAGCAAGTTTCAGACGGTCGATATTTTCATAAATATCCTTCTCCAAATGACTGCGCCCAATCTTTTTCAGCATCTTATCATCAAAGGTCTGCACACCTAGCGAAACACGATTGACAGCCGAGTTTTTCAAAACAGCTATCTTATCTGCATCCAAGTCGCCTGGATTGGCTTCAATGGTCAACTCTTCTAAGACAGACAAGTCCAAGTTTTTAGTCAAGCCCTTCAATAACACCTCCAGTTGAGAAGCTGACAAAGCTGTCGGTGTGCCACCACCGATGTAGAGGGTTCGCAACTTTTGAATATCATAAGATTGAAACTCTTCTAACAGATGCTCCAAATAACTATCTACCGGCTGATTCTTGATAAAAACTTTTGAAAAGTCACAGTAATAACAAATCTGGGTACAAAATGGGATGTGCACATAGGCTGACGTTGGTTTTTTCTGCATAGTACTTATTATACCACAAAGACAGGCTACGAGAAAAAAATCACCATCCCCAGATACATAGTCCGTCCAGAGATGGTGATGGTTTATTCTTCTGTTATGTCAATAACAATCTCTTCTGATTCATCAAGAGTTTCGGCCTTTTCTTGCCATTGCTCCTTGAGATTATTGAATCGATCTTTTGATGCTTCTGTCGCTTGACGAGCACATGATTTGGCTTGAGCAAGGACACTGTCCACAGTGATTTCACCTGACTCAACCTGTTCTTTGGTTTTAAGAACAAAATCTGTAGCCTGCTCCTTGACTTCTGTCAGTTTTTCACAGACCTGCTCCTTGGCATACTCAGGATCTTCTTTCAAATCATCTAGAAAATCTTGAGCCTGACTGCAAACTTGTTTGCCCTTGTCGCTTGTTAAAAACAAGGCAAGAGCTGCACCTGAAACGGTTCCTAAAAGGATTGAGGATAGTTTACCCATAAGAATTCTCCTTTTTTATTTTTTGAAAAATTTACTTGCAAGACGAAGAGCTGACAAACTTGCACCAGTCTTAATGGTTTTTGAACCAGCTGATGAAGCTTTCTTGCTCAAGACACGCGCATGGTCATTGAGGTCGGAAACAGATAGAGATAAATCTGCAACAGCACTAAAGAGTGGATCAATCGTTGCTACTTTGACATTGATATCATCTGCCAAGACATTGACCTTAGACAGCAATTCATTGGTATGATGCAAGGTCACATCCACATCTGAAGTTAAGGTTTTAATCGTCTTCTCTGTTTCATCGATAACACGTCCAAGCTTTTGTACAGTAATGATTAGATAGACTAAAAAGACAATCAAAGCTAGGGCAACAAGAATATATGCAACTTCTAACATTTAGTTTTCCTCCTCTGTAAAATAGTAAGGGGCCTTCTTACGATTTTGATAAAGAATGATAAAAATACCCAGTCCGATAAGAACAACTGAAAGCCATTGAGATACTCGAAGTCCAAAGAACATGAGGCTATCTGTTCGCATGCCTTCAATAACCATACGACCGAAACCATACCAAATCAAATAGAAAGCAGTGATATGACCTCGTCTGAGACTCTTCCATTTTCGTCTGAATATCAGAATCAAGGCAAATCCAAGTAGATTCCATAGGGACTCATAAAGGAAGGTCGGTTGACGGTAGCTCCCCTCAATATACATCTGGTCACGGATAAAACCAGGTAGATAATCCAGATTATCCACTGCTGCACCGTAGGCTTCTTGGTTAAAGAAATTGCCCCAGCGCCCCAGACTTTGGGCAATCATGACGCTAGGTGCCGCAATATCTAAGAAATCCCAAGTATTGATGAGTTTACGATCAGCAAAGATATAGAGAACAAGAGCCCCTGTAATCAAACCACCATAAATGGCCAAACCACCATTCCAAATGGCAAAAATCTCTCCCAAATTCTGACTATAATAATCAAAACGGAAAATGACATAGTAGAGACGAGCTCCTAAAATAGCCAAAGGAAATGCTATCAAGATAAAATCTAAAATATCATCCGGTATGATCTTCTTTCTAGGCGCTTCTTTCATGGTCAAATAAACCGCAAGAATCAAGCCTGTCACAATACACAAGGCATACCAACGAATGGCTAGAGGTCCTAGATGAATAGCAATTGGATCAAGCATTAGGCACCTCGTTTTGAGCAATGAGATTTGTCAAGCGTTCTTCGAACAAACGAGTCGCATCAAAGCCCATTTCCTTGGCACGATAATTCATGGCAGCTGCCTCAATCACAACAGAAATATTACGACCTGTTTTAACTGGAATACGGATACGAGGAATGGCTACGCCAGAAATTTCTATTTCCTCTGCATTGTTTCCAAGACGATCAAAAGTTTTATGTGTATCGTAATTTTCCAAATAAACAGCCAGCTGGACTTGTGAAGAATCCTTGACGGCACTCGCACCGTAGAGGCTCATGACATCGATAATCCCAACCCCACGAATTTCAATCAGGTGTCTCAAGATTTCAGCTGGTTCACCCCAAAGAGTAATCTCATCCTTGGCAAAGATATCGACACGATCATCGGCTACCAAGCGGTGACCACGTTTGACAAGCTCTAGACCTGTCTCACTCTTACCGATGCCACTATCACCTTGAATCAAGACACCCATTCCATAGATATCCATCAAGACACCGTGCACACTGGTCCGTTCTGCTAAACGTGAATCCAGATAACTAGATAACTCTCCAGATAAACGACTGGTTGCCGTACGGCTGGTTAAAATGGCAATCTTACATTCTCTGGCTGCCTTTAGCATCTCCTCTGGAACCACCAAACCACGAGCAACAATGACCGCAGGTGTCTCAGGTAGAAACATTTTTTTCAAGACTTGGTAACGGTTGTGAGAGGACATCGAAACGAGATAGGACCACTCCTTCATTCCCAAGAGTTGGATTCGCTCAGGCGTATAATAGTCAAAATAGCCCGTCATTTCAAGACCAGGTCGCGTAATGTCCGCGGTATTAATTTCCTTTTCAAGTAATTCTGGTTCGCCATAGACAATGTCTAGTCTGAGCTTTTCAATCACTTCTTTTACTAAAACCGACATCATTTCCTCCTTCAAATGAGTTCTTCTCTCTATTATATCAAATTGTAGGAGGATATTTGAGATTTTTGCAGGCTTTGAAGTATTTATTTATACTCAATGAAAATCAAAGAGCAAACTAGGAAACTAGCCGCAGGTTGCTCGAAGCACTGCTTTGAGGTTGTAGATAAGACTGACGAAGTCAGTCACATATATAATCCAAGGCGACGTTGACGTGGTTTGAATTTGATTTTCGAAGAGTATTAAAAGAAAAAGACTAGATTTCTCTAGCCTTTCATTTCTAATTAGAATTTTTTACGTTTACGAGCTGCTTCTGATTTACGTTTACGTTTTACAGAAGGTTTTTCATAGAATTCACGTTTGCGTGTTTCTTGAAGAGTACCAGCTTTAGTAACCGCACGTTTGAAACGACGAAGTGCGTCGTCAAGAGATTCATTCTTACGTACTACTGTTTTAGACATTTTTTTCACTCCCTTCAAGTTCAAGATCTATTCTATTTTACACGTAAAAGGAATAATTGTCAAGAAAAAATGCGGGTTAATTTTGATTTTTCTGCCATTTATACAAGTCTTGAAAGCATTCAATAGAAAAAACTGAAGGGTTTCACTTTTTTATTTTTCAAGTAAGCTAAGCGCTTCAGCATCTGCGATAATCGTCACATCAGGGTGATTTTGTAGGCTACTTGCAGGTAGATTCTCAGTCACTGGACCAGACACGGTTCCGGCAATGGCTTCTGCTTTTGACTCACCGTAAGCAAAGAGAAGGATAGACTTGGCATCCAAGATGTTTTTAATTCCCATTGAAATGGCTTGAGTTGGAACGTCTTCAATCTTGTCAAAGAAGCGAGCATTAGCTTCGATAGTAGACTGATCAAGTTCGACTAGATGCGTTTGGCTATCAAATGGAGTTCCTGGCTCGTTAAAGCCGATATGTCCATTGCGACCGATTCCCAAGATTTGGAGGTCAACTGGATGGTCAGCCAAAATTTGGTTGTAGCGTTCAACTTCAGCTTCAGCATTGTCCTTAACTCCACGAGGTAAGAAACTTTCTTTAAATGGTTTTTGGTTGAACAAGTTTTCTTGCATGAAGTAACGGTAAGACTGTGGATTGTCTCCATCAAGCCCTACATACTCATCAAGGTTGACACTGGTTAGATTTGAAAAATCAAGATCACTCTCAACAATTTCCTTGTAAAATTCAAGTGGGCTACTTCCTGTCGCAAGTCCTAGGGTTTGAGCTCCATTGGCTAATTTTTCCTTCAAAATCTCAAAAGCAACTTTTCCACCTTCGATTTGGTTTTCAACTTTAATAACTTTCATCTTTTTATCCTCCGTTTCAATCTATATTTATTATATGGTATAGACCAATTTTTGTCAAGTGAAAACGATTTAATTTCTAAAAAAAGAACGACTATACTTGAAACATGTTATAATGGATAAGATTAGAACTTAGAAAGAATGAACAGATATATGAATACTGCTGATTTTGATTTCCACTTACCCGAGGAATTGATTGCCCAAACGCCTCTTGAAAAACGGGACGCCTCTAAACTCCTCATTGTCAATCGTGAGACGGGAGAAATGCAGGATAAACACTTCCACTCTATTATTGATATGCTGGAACCTGGTGATGCCCTCGTTATGAACGACACCCGCGTTCTCCCTGCCCGCCTCTATGGTCAAAAGGAAGAAACAGGAGGCCATGTGGAACTTCTCCTGCTCAAAAATACTGCTGGAGATGAGTGGGAGGTTCTGGCTAAACCTGCCAAACGCCTCAAGGTTGGCACTCGTGTAAGCTTTGGTGATGGTCGCCTCAGCGCTATCGTGACAGAAGAATTGACCCACGGGGGACGTATTGTCCGCTTTGAATATCAAGGAATTTTCCTAGAAGTCTTAGAAAGTCTGGGTGAAATGCCGCTACCGCCTTATATCCATGAAAAACTAGATGACCGTGAACGCTATCAAACCGTTTACGCCAAGGAAAGTGGTTCTGCTGCTGCACCAACTGCTGGACTACACTTCACTAAAGAATTGCTGGCAGAAATCCAAGCCAAGGGTGTTCATCTGGTCTATTTGACTCTCCATGTCGGACTCGGAACCTTTAGACCTGTTTCTGTGGACAATCTGGATGAACACGAAATGCACTCAGAATTCTACCAGCTTTCTGAGGAAGCAGCTGCAACCCTTCACTCTGTTAAAGAAAACGGTGGTCGCGTCATCGCTGTTGGAACCACTTCTATCCGCACCCTGGAGACTATTGGTTCCAAGTTTGATGGACAGATCCAAGCAGATTCTGGCTGGACCAATATCTTTATCAAACCTGGATACGAATGGAAGGTTGTAGACGCCTTCTCGACCAACTTCCACCTGCCAAAATCAACTCTGGTCATGTTGGTTTCTGCCTTTGCAGGCCGTGAATTGGTCTTAGACGCTTATCACCATGCCATTCAAGAACACTACCGCTTCTTTAGTTTTGGCGATGCCATGTTTATCTATTAATTTATATAATCAAAAAACGCATATTATCAGGCAATAAAACCTTGATAGTATGCGTTTTGTTATAGATAAAAAATAAATTAGTCTGTTCTCAAGCTCGTATCTTTCAAACTCTGAACACTGGCATTGATCACCGCACCGACAATCAAAATCTTAGCGATGAGAATAAACCAGAACATCATGACCACCACGACGACGGAACTGAAAAAACGGACGTCCACTAGGTGATTGACATAATTGTTGACATAGACTGAAAAGATATTAAGTAGTAAGACCAGAGTCAGCATGACAAAGGAACTACCTGGCAATACATGTCGAATCCTTCGCACCTTAACATTGGGCAGGAAATAATAAAGCATGACCAAGATTGCAAAAATCAAAGCATAGACCAAGGGACCTGTTAGGTCTTGCAGATAATCAAAGAGAGGACTATCCGATTTCCAGTAACTTTTGATAAGGTTGAGGAGCATGCGACCAAAGACACTGAGAAATAGAGCTAAGGCAAAGAGAATCTGCAAGCCAAAACTGACAAACAAACTCATGAGCTGATGGGAAATCATTCCACGATTTTTTGCTACTCCGTAAGCTTTATTAAAGGCTTTCTGTAGGAAATTCATGGATTTTGAAAAGGTCCAGAGAGCTGACAAAACCGCAAAACTCAATAAGCCTGTTGAAGGTTGGGTTAGCACTTCTGTGATAATCTTTGCCACCACATCATACATGCTTTCCGGCAAGAATTCATTGACAACCTTTAAAAAATTAGAAACTGGAATCCGAAAATAAGGGAGGATATTAACCACCACCAAAAGAAGTGGAAAAATCGAAATCAACCAATAGTAGGCTACAGCAACACTGGTCAACTCACTATCTGATGCTTGATAATAATGCAAAAAAGCTTTTACTAAAGGCTTGTCTATCTGCTCTTTCCACCACTTTTTCATGTCACACTCCTTCACTTATAATCTTGATTAATTTCTTCTTACCAATTCCATCATATCATAAGGCAGGGTATTGGCAGCTTCCTTCAAGGAATAGTTCTCTAGGTTATTTACATTTTGTCGTAACTTCTTGGCATACTTGGTCGTAATCAATCGATTTTCTTCATATTCGAAAATCAACTTGCGCTCCAGATAATAGCCTCTCAGCATTTCATCGATATTGTTGGGTTTGACACGATTGATAACCCGTTCGACAAAGGCACCACTTGTGATAATAGCTGTTTCTCGGAGACGAGAATCCTGCATGAAGCTGATTAAAGAACTCTTATAAACCCCTTTAAGGTTCTCCAAACTTTCGATAATCATCTCTGTATTTTCTAGATAGAGCTCTGCAATTTGGTCATAGTCAAGGGCTCTGAGTTTCTGTGATTCTTCATTTTTCCAACTGCGGAAGGTCTTACCAAAGGTAAAGACTTCGTGAAGGAGAAAACGTAAAATTCGCAAGGAAACAAGGAAATAATAGGTCAATCGTGAAGCAAACTTGCGATTGATACTTTGTTCCATGTTTTTCAAATAACGTTGGTAGACTCGATAGGCACGCTCACTCATCTTGTCCTCTTCGTAAGCCTGTTCTAAACCATCACTTTCAATACTGAGGATGAGAAGTTTCAAGGCCTCCCAGTCTTCTTGAGCCCCCTTATTTTCTTGACTCAGGATGAGATTTTCAATACGTCCATGATAATTGTCAATGGCTGCATAGAGAGGGAGCTTATTTCTGGTATCTTCCAACTCTTTTTCCAACTCTATCGTTACTTCATTCAAAATTCCAATATGCATGAGATAATCCTTGCTTTCTTCCTGTTCATCCGAAAGATGGGGCAAGACCAAGAGACCTGTTAAAAAGCTTACAAGTGTCACACCTGCGACGAGGAAAAGCAAGAGAGGATACTCCTGCTCTAGATTACTTGGTATCAGAAGAATCGTAGCAATCGACACCGTTCCCTTAACGCCTGAGAAAGTCAAGAGAAGCATGTCCTTCATATACTTATTCAGTTTTTTCTTGAGGCGTCGTGTCCTGTAGGCATAATAGCCATAGATCATGACAAAACGAATGGCAAAGAGGAGAAAGGTCAGGGCTATAAGAGATAGCAATAAAAGTAGGGGATTATAGATTGGATTGGTCAAGATAGGCTCTGCTATCATTTCCAGCTCCATCCCTAAAATCACAAAGACAGAACCGTTGAGCATAAAGTTCACTGTGTGCCAGACCGTCTCGGTCACCGTATCCACTTGGGCTTCGAGGAGCGTGATTTTCTTGAAGCGACTTGCCTTTAAAATCCCAGCAACTACAACGGCAATAATCCCTGAAACGTGGACTTCTTCTGCCAGGAAGAAGGTTACCAAGGGCAAACTCAATTCCAGAAGGAGCTCACTAGCAATATCCGTTGCTCTCACACTTAGCAAGAAGCTATGAAGGAAACGGTTGATCATGGCTGTTAAAAAGCCAATCAAAAAACCGCCTAGAATTGAAAAGATGAGCGAACTACTAGCTTGCCCAAGGGAAAAGGCCCCAGTTGTCCAAGCTGTCAAAGCTACCTGAAAGGCCACTAAACCAGATGCGTCATTCAAGAGTCCTTCACCCTTAAGGATATTGGAGACGCGCTTAGGAAAGCTAAAGCGCTCAGAAAGAGAGGCAAAGGCCACCAAATCCGTTGGTCCAAGGGCCGCCCCAACAGCCAAGCAAGCTGCCAAAGGAATACTAAACCAAAGAAGATGTGCCAAGCCTCCCAAACTCAAGGTCGAGATGAAAATCACTGGAAATATGAGATAAACAATGATTCGCCAGTGTTTTAAAATAGCCGTAATATCCGCTTCTTCCGACTCTCTGAAAAGCAAGGGCCCGATAACCAGTGCCAAAAACAACTCCGTATTGAGGTGAAAGTCAGCATTGGGTAAAAAGAGACCAATCACGATTCCCAAAAGAATTTGCACCAAAGGGAGGGGCAAAAAGGGCAGGAGCTTATTGGTTGTACTCGAGACAATCAAAACCAGTAAAAATAGGATGAGGTAAATCAGTAATTCCACGTACTTCCTCCTTAATCTTTTTTACAACAGGATTCAAATATCTCCTTCTGCTCTTTGATTTTTTGGTCAATCTTGGAACAGTCTTTGTGCTCAATTTTTCTCTGGCACCGTTCCATTTCAAGAGCAACTAATTTTTTCTTGATTTTAAGCATTTTTTTGCTCATGTGTGCTTGGTCTAACACACCCACCGCTCGTTCGTGGTGGGTTGATTCAACAAAATTCTGGCGCATGGCATCCAGCTTTTCACGTAGGTATTGTTTATCCATGTCTATATCTCTCTAATTTTTCAATCATTACTAAAAATGGTGGGTTGTTTACTTGGTTTAAAGTTCGGTAAATGGCAGCTGTGTACTCTTGTTGGTTCAACTGACTGACAAAATCCAAGACAGCATTCCTCTCGAGGTCGCCTCCTTCATGACCATAGTAGATCATGATAGCAATCCGTCCCCCTTTGACAAGCAAATGACACAGCTTTTCTAATGCTTCAATCGTTGTCTGAGGTTGGGTAATGACAGACTTATCAGCAGACGGCAAATAGCCCAGATTGAATATCCCTGCCTTGGCTTCTGTCACAAACTGGTCCAGTGTCTCATGACCTTGCAAGATTAACTGGGCATTTGTTATTCCAGCTTGGTTCAAACGCTCTTGCGTCTTTTCCAAGGCTTGTTCCTGAATATCAAAGGCATAGACTTGCTTGGCTAGCTTGGCTAAAAAAAGCGTGTCATGGCCATTTCCCATAGTCGCATCCACTACGATATCCTCTTTTGTAACTACTTCAGCCAAAAAATCATGTGCCATCTCAAGTGGTCTTTTCATTTTCAAACTCCTGTTTTACAGCCTTGCATCCTTGAACGCTTCCACGACGTCGCATTTCAGTTTCAATAGCATTTAGCACTTCCCATTTATTGATGCTCCACATAGGACCAATCAGCATATCTCTAGGTGCATCTCCTGTGATTCGATGGATGACAATATGTTTGGGAATGATTTCCAGTTGATCACAGATGACCTTTACATATTCGTCCTGGCTCATCAACTGCAAGCGTCCTTCATGATAATCTCTTTGCATACGAGTATTTGTCATAAGATGGAGCAAATGCAGTTTAATCCCTTGAATATCGTTATCCGTGACACAGCGACGGACATTTTCAATCATCATCTCATGGGTTTCACCAGGCAAGCCATTAATAAGATGGGAAACAATCTCAATCTTGGGATACTTTCTCAAACGCTTGACCGTTTCCACGTACAACTCATAGGAATGGGCACGGTTAATCAGAACAGAGGTTGTTTCATAAGTGGTCTGCAAGCCCAATTCAACCGTCACATGCATGCGTTCCGACAACTCAGCCAAATACTCGATAGTTTCGTCTGGTAAACAGTCTGGTCGCGTTCCGATATTGATTCCGACCACACCTGGCTCATTGATAGCCTGCTCATAGCGCTCTCGGATGACTTCCACCTTTTCATGGGTGTTGGTAAAATTTTGAAAATAAACCAGATACTTCTGCACATCCGGCCACTTACGGTGCATAAAGTCAATTTCCTTATAAAATTGCTCACGGATAGGCGCATCTGGTGCTACAATAGCATCTCCAGAACCTGAAACCGTACAAAAAGTACAGCCTCCATGAGCCACAGTTCCATCACGATTGGGACAGTCAAATCCCGCATCAATCGGGACTTTAAAGGTCTTTTCTCCAAATAGTTTTCGATAATAATCATTCAAGGTATTATAAGATTTCATAACTTTCATTATAACAGAAAACATCTACAATCTCAAAAGCCTGACTTTCCTATAAATTCCTCTGTTTCTCGTTTCCTTTAGCGATTTTTTATGATACAATATGGATATGATTTTAATGAAATTAGCATCTATTTTATTATTGATACTGACCTTAGTAGTCTGCATTATCATAACCAAACTTTTTAGATTAAAAAAACTAGGACGAAACTTTGCGGATTTGGCTTTTCCAGTCTTGGTATTTGAGTACTACCTAATCACAGCTAAAACCTTTACCCATAATTTCCTCCCTAGACTGGGACTAGCCCTCTCACTCCTAGCCATTATTCTCGTTTTTTTCTTCCTTTTGAAAAAACGCAGCTTTTACTATCCTAAATTCATCAAATTCTTCTGGCGTGCAGGATTCTTATTAACCCTTGTCATGTATATCGAGATGATTGTTGAATTGATGGCTCAGAAATAAAAAACTAAATCGAAAACACCTCAATCAAACTAAAATACAATGATTGAAGTGTTTTTCTTTATATCTTTTTTTATAATTCCTATTTTCCTTCTTTATCAGGAAAGATAAATCCAATACCAATGCAAGCTAGTACGCCCGCTCCAATTACCAAGCCACTTGAAATTGGCAAAAGGTCCAAAATTGCATTCGCAATAATAAAGGCAATAATCAAACACATCAGACTAGCCTTGTAGTCTTTTTTCAAAAGATTCTCTAGAGTGAAAAAGAGGAACAGCCCTACCGGAATCAATGACCAGAGGTTGACATTTAAACTTGGCCATCCAACAGAACCAAAATACACTACTGTCGCTGCTGCTACTAAAAATATAATCCCTAATAATTTTTTCATTTTTTATCTCCGATTTCTTTTTTAGAACTTGAGTTATTTGATGTTGTATCCTCACGTCCCTTACAAAAATCATTATAGCAGAGCTCAATTTCAAGAACAAATTCTTTTGCCTATCTGGTCTTAATCTCGGTCTAAGTGGTTGAAGCGTTAAGATAAAAGAAAAGAAGCCCTAATGAGCTTCTTCATTCTAGCAATTGCAACAGTATTTCTGAACTAAAACAATCGAAAGTTAGATTCTAAACTAGTTTTTCTAGTTCGTATTTTTCTTTTCCTTAAATTCTAGAGAAATTTTGATTGCTTCGCGTTCAGCCTGTAGTTGAGCTAAATTCTTCTCTTCTTCCTCAAGTTTACTAGTGTCTGGTTTTACACGATAGTAAACATCTTCTGGTCTCGACAACATCGCTTCATACTGCTGTCCTGCAAAAAGTCTCTCTTCATTATAATTAGTTTTATCTGTCAATTTTCCATCATCACCAGGTTGCATGGCAACTCCACTTGGTACGGCAACTACCACAAATCCGCCTGCGACAGAATCTTTTACCCAAGCACTAATAGAAACCGTTTCTGGATTTTGACTATTTTTTCCACCTGATGCTTTCAATTCGACAATAGATTCATTCTTTTGACCATTTGATATCCAAGAGGAACGTACTTCCCCAGACTCATTAATGACATATTCATTACCCGAAGCTGTACGCCAAGTACCTTTCAAACTAGATAAATCGTTATTTCTTAGTGCTTCAATATCCAGTTTCGGAACAGCAGTTTCTTCTTTTTGCTTGCTAACAATTGCTTCTGCTTCAGTAATCTTGGTGTCTAAATCAGTCAGTTGATCCTTGAGTTTATGTATCTCCTCCTCTTTAACTTTGGTATCTTTATCACTTTTCGCCTGACTTCTGCTATCTTTAACAGAAACCGTTGATGATACTTGCTTTGAATCTTTCTCTCCATTAAATCTAAATAAGAAGATCGATGCTACTATCAAGACGACTAAAACTGAAAGTATAACTCCCATCAGCATTTGAATTTTTCGAACTTTTTTCATTATTTTCGCCTTTTAATAAAAATTATACAAATAATCATCACATCAATCGTTCCATTATGAAAGCTAACAACCGTACTAATAGGTAATAAATTAGACATTCTTCTCTCCTTTTTCTACTATTTTAATGATTTTTAACCATCTATTAAGTTGGTAATCAAATTTGAACATAAATATCACTAAAAAACTAACCGCCAAAAAGAGTACGGCAATGGTTTCATTTCCAAAGACAAACAAAAGAATAGCGACTACAGTTAGGATTCTAAAAAGATTAAGAAGACATTTAAAGTACCCTCTTTTTCTCTTCAAAGATCTGACAAACTTCTTACTCTGTTCCTCACCCAACTCTGATTTTTTTAATTTTAAAGTTCCGTGGTAAAATCTGATAATCAAAGCGGCTAAAAAATAAGATAAAACGCCTAAGATTGGAACCGTCCCAACTCGGACTAACTGATTATTAAATATTCCTGCTTCAGCCAATATATCAGAAATTTTATTTATAATGTACAGCGTAACAGGCAGTAGAATATAAGACCAGTAATTAGGAGAAGATGTTTCCTCTAGCAACACCTTATTCTCCCAATCAAAATGATAATTTTTGTTCTCCCATATCCCTAAATTAATAATTGTTTCCATATGTACATCCTTTTTAATTAAATACACTACCTAATCCCGAGAAAAATCCAGTAACTGCATCTCCCGCACTGTCCCATATTTTATCAGCTGTATCACCAACAGATTTCATCGTTTCACCTACTACTTTCTTTGTACCATCCCAAACATCACCAGCAAATTCCACGACTTCATCCCCATATTTATCATATAGATAATCAAAATAGCCAATTTCCCCATTGTTATTATAAAGAGGGAAACGATTTATTATCATTAACTTTACTTCTCCATTTTTCAATTGTACGATACTTCCAATAGGTAATATTCTATTCACTTAAAATTATTCCTTTCGCTATATTTCATAGTCTCTTCTATTCTTTTTATTGCCTTAAAACGTCTGAGAATATGTAGATTCTTTACGATTCCAGTTGATAACAATAATCCAAAAATAAAAACAATTAATCCTATTAAAATTGACAAACTTAAGAAGAGTATAAGTCCTAGTGTCGCCCCTACAAATGATAGTATAGAAATATTCCTTAAAACATGCACCAATTGTATTGCATGAACCACAATATCCTCTAATTCCACTTCATCTAAAGAAATAGGTGTAAATAAACAATCAGATATTTCTTGCTTTTTTATATAGTTATTTAAAATACTATTAAGGACAAAAAAGGAAATCATAGCACCTACAAAAAGAATCGAATTTAGATAAAAATTTGAATTTAAAATATACCATCTGTTAATAACAACTGAAAAGATAGCAATAATGAGTGAAAATGCCGATGAATTAACTAATAATTTCTGACTTTGACGTCTATATTTCAATGTATTTCTTTCTAGAATGTACCATTGATTTTCTGAGATGTCATAAAAGTAACCAACCTTACCATCATGATACAATTCAATTTTAAATTGATTACTCTTCATACTCTAACCCAAAACACTTCCTAAACCACTTAAAGCACCTGATATAGCATCACCCACGCCATTAACAATATCCTTTGCGGAATTAAATGTATCTATTCCCCATTTTGCTATCTTATCTTTGTTATCGTAAATTGCATCAAAAATCATTGAACCACCAACTAAAATTACTGAAGTCACAACAAAATCGGTAACCACACCAGCAATCGGAGCTAATGGAGCTAAGACAACTGTTGACCCCAATGCTGTTATAACTGCTGTTCCCGATACTTTACCTACAGCAGCGCCAATTAATCCCATCGTAACATGTGCACCAGTTTTTATACTTGCATCAACAGGATCTGTTCCACTGTTAACCTGCATCGTATAATCCACAGCAGCTCCTAGTAAAGGAATTCCATATTTAGCAACACCACTTACAAGTCGACTATAAGCAGGATTGACATTAATAGGAATAGTCGCAGTTTCTCCGCCTACCAAAGCTCCTACTAATGAATTCTGCATATTTTGAGATATATGTACTAAAGTTTCCCAAGCATATTTTATTATTTTTTCAACAGCCTTATCTGTAACTTTACTTTTACAAATTCGCTAAGGAAAGCTACCCCACCACTCAATATACCACTCTTAATAGACTGGTATATATCAAATGGAATTCCCTCCTCTTCAGATTCTTCTTTAACTTCTGCTTTTAGCTTTTTATCTTCGATAGCCTGTTTATGTTTATCGAGAACTACTTGAACTGTTTCCGGCAATTCTCTATTTGTATATCTCCTCTTATATTCCTCTATCTTCTTCACATCATCCTCAGATGGTTCTTTTCCATCTTTTATTTTCTCAAGAGTCTTCATCAATCTTACATAATCAAAAATAGCCAATTGTACCATTATGAAGGCGAACAACAGTACCAATAGGTAATAAATTAGTCATTCATTATTTTTCCTTCCTTTAAAAAATTTTTATTTATATATTCTTCAAAATGGAACCTTTTTGTAAAAAATCCGTTCGTATAAAATAGATAAGAAAAACAAACTACATAGTCCATCACTAGTAACAAGAATACACTAGGTCTTGAAAGATATAGAAACATTGAAAAAGAAAACATAACAATAAATAATAAGGTAAGTAACACTATGGTTTTGTTATGTTTTTTTACTTGTTTCTTAAATCCGTTAAATTCAGCTCTTGTAAATTCAACCATTTCAAACTCTGTATTCTTATATAACCGTTTATTAAAAATAATTGCAGCAATTATTGAAAAAACAAAGGATACAATCAACAGATAGATACTTAATAGCAAGTTAGATTCAACGCTTTTAAAGAGTCCAATTCCTAGAATATGGTAACCAATGATAGAAGACAAAAATATTTTGGATTCAGATACCTTATGAGCAATAGACTTTTTTAAATCACCGGTGATTAAATCTATATAATAACTATCCTCTTTATAATTGCCTAAACTAAGCAAAGATTTATAATTATGCATGATTTTTTCTCCTTATTATTAAAATACACTACCTAACCCCGAGAAAAATCCATTAACTGCATCTCCAGCACTATCCCATATTTTCTCAGCTGTATCACCAACAGATTTCATCGTTTCACCTACTACTTTCTTTGTACCATCCCAAACATCACCAGCAAATTGCACGACTTTATCCCCATATTTATCATATAGATAATCAAAAATCATTGATCCCACCACTGTTGCGCCAAAATCAATCGCTGTTCCCAATCCATATGGTAATGCTTTCGAAAATTTAGCACTCCCTAAGAATCCATCTAATTTATTCACTAACAGTATCACACAATCTCCAATTTTCTCAATGCTTTCTCCCACCATTTTATTAACTGTAGAACCAGGTGCAGTTTATTGAAGTGCACTCAATCCACATTTCGTTAGTGTATTCCCAATCTGTGATTTTAAGCCATTGATTAAATATGGAACTTGATATGGAAGCATGTAAGAGGTATAATAACCCGTTCCTAAATCAAAAGCTATATCACTTAATTTTGAAGTGATACTTTCCTTTAAAAAATCTACAGACTCATTTTTTAGAACATCCGGAGAAATGTTTATACTATTTTGTTGTTTGCTTGCAATAAAGTATTTATTCCCTTCCTACTATGAATCTCCCTAACCATTTAACAATATTTTTTGTCTTTTCAATATTTTTTTAATTTTACTTGTCTTAAATTCCTGATGAAAATGTATAACACAAGCAAAAGCAAGTAGATATATCAACAGACATAAAAAATCAGTTTCTCTAATATAAGTAACAAAAAAATAAATCCCTAAAATAATAAAGAGAATCTTAATAATAAAAATTGAAATCACCTTTACTAATAGTGTTTTGAGATCTTTTTCCTTCAAAACAACTGTTTTCCAATCAGTTCTCGGATATTTTTTTCTCGCCTTCGCTATCATCAATATTCCGCAAACTATCAGAGTTCCAATCATTGCAATACCGAGATTAATCGTATACGATAATGTACCAATGGCTGAATTTAAAGTACTTGCAATTCCTTTTAAAAGAAAGACTGCAAGTGGAGCAGCAACCATAATCCAATTAGAACTATTTTTTTGATTTTGATATTGAAATACTTCGTTTTCTTCATCAAAATGAATCCATTTCGAATCCAAATAACCAATATATATTTTCATAATTAAAATTTCTCCGTTAATTTATTAATTAAAAACACTACCTAACCCCGAGAAAAATCCATTAACTGCATCTCCAAGTTCTTCACTACCTAACAATTGCCCTGCAAAGTCAAGTGCTGCTCCCAATCCATATGGTAATGCCTTCGCAAATTTAGCGCTCCCTAAGAATCCATCTAATTTATTCACTAACGGTATTACACATTCTCCAATTTATCTTAATTAGACTTCTTCACATGTTCCTTATACATTTTTGACTTTTTCCCGTACCATTCTTCAATGGTATAGCCATATTCCTCACGGTACTTCTCTTGGTTTTTATTGACTGCATTCAAGTTCTCTAGTGTTACTACATTGGACTTAAAAAATGATACCAAAAATAGTCCTAATAAAATAGGTGAAATTGGCAATAAAGCAAGTAAGAGATGCGCTAGGAAATGATTAAGGCCATTAGTAAAGAGATTGATTCCAGACATTAATAGCCATAAAAACAAAATAACATTCAAAAATTTTTTAATATTTAGAGAAGTAAAAAAATCTTTTTTAGCGCGTTGCTTAGTAACAAGGATATAGATAAGGTAAATCAGTGATAAGACAAAACCTATCCAGTAGACGATACGAACTGCTACTAGAGGGATTAGATACAAGGCGGCTATAAACAAACTATAATATAAAATTACGAGCAAAAATAATTGAAAAATCTGAGTCATTAAATAGGCTTTAATGCGATTTCTTTTCGTAATGATATAACAACAAATAAAATAACACCAACAAAACAAGAATAGAAAACCAAAGAAACTATCTGGGGGAATGAGACCTTTTTCAACTGATGTCAATTGCGTAACTAGTTCATGTCCAGCTTCACTAGCCATTCGAAATAGGTTTATCGGTAAAGATGTCCCAAGCATAATCATCAATGAAAAAAAGGCGCTACAAAAATTATCTTTACTAAGTTTAATCTTCGAGTTGGATCGAGTGCATCATTAATATCTTTTTGTATCTTATCCATTTATTCTCTCCTATTATCCAAACAAGGATGAGGCAGCCTTCAGACCACCATTGAAAAAATCAGAAACATTCTTGCCCACACTTTTGACAGTCTCCAAGCCCTGGTGGATTCCTTTCCCGATAGATTCCACTCCTGATTCTACCACGTCTACAGCACCATAAGCAAAATTTTTAACTCCGTCATAAACAGACTTTTTAAATTCTGGTGCAACTACAGAACCGATAAGATTAAGCGTTCCCCAAGCGAGCCCAACGATAGCCCCAATAGCTGTCTTCGAATTTTTGCCAAACAGAAAGAATGTCCTTCTCCATTATACCATATGAGAGATACCGTAAGAAGAGAAGTTGAGAATAGCAAAAGAAAACCATCTGTAATGAACTGCACCCCAAAAATTAGACAGAAAAAATCTAACTTTTGGGGTGTTTTTATTATGAAATTAACTTATGATGATAAAGTTCAAATCTATGAACTTAGAAAGCAAGGCCAAAAATTCAAACAGCTTTCAAATAGATTTGGTGTGAATGCTTCTGGTCTAAAGTATATGTTAAAATTAATTGACCGTTATGAAATAGAAATCATAAAAAAGTGGAAGAATCGTCACTATTTCCCAAAATTAAAACAATAAATAGTTAAGAAAGTTATGCTTGAAGGTTGTTCACAAAAAAGTGTAGCTTTAGATTATGCTTTACCCGATCGTTCACTGTTGACAAATTGGCTAGCACAATACAAGAAAAACGGGTATACTATTGTTGAAAAAACAAGAGGGAGACCAGCTAAAATGGGAAGGAAACGGAAGAAACCTTGGGAAAAAATGACAGAACTAGAGCGACTTCAAGAGGAGAATGAACGCTTACGTACCAAGGTGGCCTACCTAAAAAAGTTAAAAGAATTGAAGGAAAGAGACGAAGCACTAGGGCGAGGAAGGCAGAAACAGATAGAGAAATGGTTTCAGGAGGATTTCGATTAGATTTACTTCTTGAAACAGCACGTTTAGCTCTCTCAACTTACTATTATCAGTTGAAGCAACTGGAAGTGTTTGATAAAGATCAAGCAAGCACAATAGCTTGCTTGATAGTTAAGGAATTAAAAATTGATTTTCATAGTCTTTTGGGAGCTTATAAGATATTTCTCCATTACTATTACCAAATCGACTTTGATTAAAAATTGGAAATAGCTTGGAGTCGTACTTCGTTTTTATAGCAAAACGTTCATTTTCAAAACTAATAGTTGCAGCTACTAAGGGATCCTTAAAAACTGATTGTTCCCCTTGGGAATGCAAGCGAACGTTTATAGTAGCTACTTCTTCAGGATATTTCTCAAATCTAACATCAAAACGAATGTCGCTACCTGTCGAAGGAATGTACATTTGATATTCACTTACACTTATACTTTGAATCTTTCCTAATTTCTGTTCCAATTCTGGGTCGTTTCTATACAGATCTGTTTGGATAGCTAGTTTGAAATTTTCCTCATGTTCATTTAGCCATTTGTTAAGAAAACGAATCATAATTTCTTTTTGAATTTGCCAAGATGCATCCTTGGCCTTGCGAACAGCAACATCCGAAAGTTTATTCATAGTTTCAGGTGATTTATAAGGATTGGGTTTTATAAAGGTAAAAGGAGGTATGCCAGCATCAGGAAAGTATATTTCTACTTTCATTGACTGCTTGCGATTATTATTAACATAGGCTCTAAAGTAAATATGATAATTTCCGCCTACATCTCCGCCATTATCAAAAGACCCCATCGCTGAACCAGGTAAAAGCGTCACAGACTTTATATACTGTCCTTGACTATCTATGTCTGCAAGAATTTCTCTCTTGATAGTATCTTCATGAACATGTATAAACTTAGCAGTGTTGCCAAACGAATGCCCCATAAGCAAATAAGAAAGAATGATAATAAGAAAAGGCACAGAAACTGCAAGGAATATCCATTTGTTCGTTTTTAATATTTTTAACATAACGTCTCCTGTTACTCATTAAAAATCCGTTATAGAATAGTATTTATGTATCTTTTTAACTTATAACCTCTCTACTCTATCAAAAATAATCTCTTGCTTTTCGTAACTTTCTCGGAGTGGTAACATACCTAAGATAACCGTAAAGAAACCCAAAAATAAAATACTGTTAACGATAAGGATAGATGCCTCTGTCCCATTATCAGTAAATATATAAAACCCCAAACATCCTATAACCATAACGAAAAGAATAGGCAGAAGTTTATACAGTTTCAACTGACGTTGTTGTCTTGCTAATTTGAAAACTATTTGATGCTTCGTTTCTTTACTTGAAAGCTTTTGTTGAAGATTATGACGGGCCACGAAAGCAATGAACCTGAAAGTAAGATAAGCTATGACAATAAAGAGGACAAATAATCCTAATTTAAAAGAAATATTATGGCTAATGTCATAACTCTTAACAGCATTCGTAACAATCCCATAACAAGCTCCACCTATTGCTACACCTATTCCAATACCAAGAGATTTGTTCATAGTTGGATCTAAGCTCTCAAATCTCGTATCTCTTTTATCTAACTTTAAGCATTTAGCTGTGATTTCACTAGGAAGAGAACCCCAGAAATAAGTTTTAGGACTAATGCTAGTCATATCCAAAAGATATTTTTCACCTTTAAATTCTACAATTTTATGAAATGTTTTATTTGTTTCTTTAAATTTTAATTCCACATTTACCACCCAAACACTTTCTGAATTGATTTAATACCTGAATCAATGCCGCTTCCGATATCGTTTATGCTCTTTTCGATTTCATTCATAAACTACCATCCCTATTGTTTAAATATTGTTAAATCCAACTGAACTGTCTTATCTTTCGAATTCAACTGGATTGTAATCCCATAAATTGAGCCACTAGAGTAATCTAATATTATTCGACAGGTCGTATCTTCTGGCATATCGTACTTATTTTTAAGATATTTATAGAGGTCAGAATGATTTTCAGGCTGGTAGATAATATCGCTCAATTCAGTTTCAGCACTCTTAAAGGTTTCTTTTATATTCAAGGAAGCGAAATAATCTCTTTGTACTACCAAATTAAGAATTTCTTCGTCAAACAAAGGTTCTAACTTCGATTCGTACTGTAATCTCTCATTAGAGTAAGTAACAGGAACTGTTTCTTTATTATCCCCAATTTTTATTGTATAGTCACCCTTAATTTCAGATTGGCTAGTATCTAAGAATACTTTATAATCCTTTACTACGTTTCCACTCTCTATATAAATACTATTTTTGTAAAGCTTTAATCCATTAAACTCCTTCTTGTCTTGTTCTAAAAATTTAAACATGGGTTCAAAGTTTTTTTCAAATTCGTACTGTTCTTTTGTCCTGTTTTTTGGAATGGTTTCACCACCCAAACTACATCCATTTAGAGCAAAAAGTGTTAAGAGCATTAACGTTACACTAACAACCAAAAATAAGCATTTATTTTTTTTCATCTCTTTCCTCCTGTATAGCGGAATCTAAGCTTATTATATCATGAATGTAAAAAAATTCTTGTCATGAACCGCCCCTCAAAACTTAACCAAAAAATCTAACGCTTTTAATGTCCGTACTTGAGCAGTATTTTGTTTGAAAAAAATTTTCTATAAAATTTTTTTACACTATCTTTTCAATAATTCCTACAACAGGAATCAAAGAAATACCTACAAAATCTGATTCTAAGGGGCTATCCCATCTTTTTCATTCATTTAGACTAACTGCGATTGAATTACATCTTATTGCTTCTTTTTTCATCTAGTTTAACACTCTAGAGCTAGCTTCAAGGCATGTTCCTAACATCTAAAAAAGCCTGTCCTGAGACAAGGCTTTGGTATTCTATTATTTACGAACCTGCACTTTCGTAGGCATCCAAGCCCCTATCCCAGAGTTTAAGAGAAATAGCAAAAAAGACAAGGGAAATCAACATCAAACCTCCGATGTTAAAGATTACATCCTTATCTTGCAAGAAATAGCTAGCAGGATAGTAGGCCGTAAAGGCAAATGGCACGATAAAGCTAATCAACCATCGTAGAAGAGAATTGTAAATAGAAATCGGGTACTTGGCAAAGTCATTAAACATATAAAAAATGTAAATCATGGCGCCTGACTGCTTGGTCCAAAAAGCGATGCTGGCTGTCGCAATTTTCAAGGAAGTATAAATCAAGGTCGCAAAAGGAATGCAGACTAGAAAAATCAGAAATTTGGGAAGAGTCCAAGCAATACTAGATACTGTTGTCGCTAGCAGAAGGCCTCCGACCAAAAGTTCACCCAAAGCATCAATCTGAAAGGTCTCAACTAGGATGTGAAAGAGAGGATTGATAGGACGTGTCAGATACTTGTCAAACTCGCCTTTTCGCACCAAGCGTTGCCCTAGCGCCCAGAGATTATCAAAAAAGAGATGGTCCAAGCCCTTGGGAATCAAAGAAAAACCATAGATAAAGGCAATTTCTTGAAAAGTCCAGCCTTCTAGGGATGGGATGTGTTTAAAGATGACATTGAGAAACAAGAGATTCAAGCCTTGAGTCAGAAATACTCCCAGTACTCCAACCACAAAATCCACCTTGTATTCCATGATTTGTTTGATGTATTGTCTGATAAAAATCAGATGCATGCGTTGATATTTTTTCATACTAACCTCCTTGAATGGTGATAAATGACTGGACTCGTTTCCAAATCAACTGAGACAAGCCCACCATCACTAAGAGCCAGAAAAACTGCAAAGCGAGCGCCTGAAGAATCTGATTGGCATCGTATTTCCCAACGATAATCATGACCGGAGTATAAATCAAGGATGAAAAAGGCAGGAAGGACAGAATATCTGAAACAACCTTTGGAAAGAAAGCCAAGGGAATCAAACTTCCAGACATAAAAGCCACTATGGAAGTCTTGAGTAGATTGGAACCCCAAAGATTTTTAAACACAAAGGCTGAAAACCCAAAACAGATATTAAAGAAAAAGTTAATCAGATAGGCCAGCGTTAAACTAAAAAGATAAAGGACAGTTAATCCCAGCACTTCTACAATCCCTTGCCCAGATAAGATTTTCATCAAAAAAATGACACTTAAAAATGGCAGTCCAACGCTGATAAAAATCAACCACTTGGAACCAAGCTCAGTAAAGAGATAAGAGGCCGCAAAATGCACTGGTCGCAACAAACGCATGATAATGGAACCATCCTTGACCTCCTCCCCAATCATAAAGGAGCTATCAGACCTGGTCAACAGATTGGTCACAAAACTCATAATGATGTAGAGGGTGATATCTGCCATACTGAAGCCCTGAATCAAGGACTCCTGCGATGAATCAAAGACAGCCTTCCAAAGATAAAAAGCCACAAAAGCACCCATGACATCGCCGATCCGATAAAGAATAAAGTTGACTCGGTAAGTAATCAACTCCTGAACCCCTGCATTGATAAAGGGTTTATAACGTCTCCACAATTTGACCATCTTAGAGCTCCTTTCGGTAGAAGCGTCGGATAATATCCTCAATATCCGTATCCACCATCTTCAAATCGCGGATTTCAAAATCAGACAAGGTTTGCTTGATAATATCAGCTGACTGGTAGCGAGAACTATCGAATTCAATGTTGAGGCTATTCCCTTGTCTATCAATAGTCATATCCGAAAAGCCTTCATAGTGAGAAAGGAGATGACTTTGACCTGGTAGCAATTCAAAAGAAAGAGTCTTCATCTTGCCAAATGTGTCCTTAAGCTGGCTAACCGTTCCATCAAAAATCTCTTGCCCCTTGTCAATCATAAAAATCCGATCACAGAGCTGCTCAATGTCGCTCAGGTCGTGAGTGGTCAAGAGAATGGTTGTCTCTTCCTCTTGATTGATTTGGGTAATAGCCCGACGAATGTTATCCTTGACCGAAACGTCCAAACCAATGGTCGGCTCATCTAAAAAGAGAACCTTGGGATTGTGAAGCAAGGAAGCCGCAATATCCGCCCGCATCCTTTGACCCAGTGAAAGAGTCCGCACGGGATCCTTGATAAAGTCCTTCAAATCCAAGACTTCATTCAAAAAGTCCATACGCTTATGGAAGAGCGAGTCTGGTACATCATAAATCTCCTTTAAAACCGTGTAGGTCTCTTGCAGTGCCAAATCCCACCATAGCTGGGTTCGTTGTCCAAAAACTACGCCAATATCTTTGACATAATCTTGACGATTGTCCTGGGGAATCTTGCCATTAATCCGACAAAAACCAGATGTCGGTTTCAAAATTCCTGTCAGCATTTTAATGGTTGTCGACTTCCCTGCACCATTGGCCCCAATAAAGCCTAAAATTTGCCCCTTGGGAACCTCAAAGGTCAAATCTTTGACCGCTTCAAAGGTCTGTTTTTCAGGATGAATAAAGGAGCGTAATGCCCCCTTCAACCCCGGTTCCTTAACAGTCTTCACAAAATTTTTCTGAAGATGTTCCACTTCTATCATTGCCATATCTATCTCCCTATGTAAGGAATAGCAACATTGTGTTTTTGACTACAAGTATTCTAAATCCTTACTTTCTATACCTTCTACATTTTATTACTACAAAAGGCTTTATACCAACCTATTATAATCCAATAAAAACTAGAATGCAAGCGTTTGCCTAAAATTTATGAAATTGAAAATTTTTCTCTTAAAATAATACTTTTAATCAAAAATTCTGGTCTAATCGTTTCCTTAAAACACAAAAAAACCCACCCAATGGGCAGGTTACGAATTGTAAAAAGCAAACGATTTTGATCAATATGATTCACTATTTAATCAAAGAACTAATCTTTCATAATTCTTTTCACAATCCCATTTCTATCAATTAGAAAACAATCTGGAAAGGTCATTTGCTCCCATTTTTCATAATCAAAACTGGAATCAAAGTGATGTAGTAGCATTCCTATCAAATTCCCGTGTGATCTAAGTAAAATCGTTTTTTCTGATATCATAGACATTCATTAGATGTCTATTAACTACGAATTTTTGACTCATGGATGTTAGTAATTCATTTTCCTTTTTGTAAACAGATTTTGTGAAATACAAATGTGGAGACTAAAACACAAGAATGAATCTAAAAAGCCAATATTATATTATTTTAGTTTTTCAGAATGTTATTGTACGAAAAATAGGTTGTGTATATAAGATTCTAGTGACTTCTGAGATTAGTCTAGCATCTTACTTTCTAAACTATAACAATGGTTTGTTTAAAATACTTTCTAATGTATCACTTTCTTCTGTAATCCTTTCTTCAAGTTGCGCATCTCTCCATCTATCATAGGCTTCATCCGCATATAAAAAGCTATTGTATTTCTGTTGCAGATATTCTTCAAGATTTAATTGTAAACTGGAATAATCAAATTCCTCCACTTTGATATCATCCCATTGATAAATATCCGTTAACTTTTCAGTTAACTTTTCTTGAAATTCTGAAACCTGTCCTTCAACTTCCCAATCTAAATCAAAGCCATCTGGATCATTAGTAAAATCAACGTCTTCCTCGTCCAAAGTACTTCTACTGTCTAAATAATCTTGGAGCAACTCAATTTTTTTCTGTCTAAAAACGCTATAGCAGTACATCTCTTTTAAAGAACCTTCTTGATAATCATCATTTTCTATACTTACCTCATAAATTATCTTACTTATTGTATTTACAATAGCATCTAGTTCTTCCGAATCAAGATAAGGACTTTTTACTAGCTTATCTAAAACACTTTTATCGTCAAGAATACTCAGAAATACTCTTTTCATTGCTTTATTATCAGAAAAATAAATCTGACTAATAATATTACTCCACCCATTCTGATAAATATTTAAATTATTCCGCCCATCATATATTCTCAGCAACTCCTCAAAATCAGTCTTAAATTTTGAAAATTGATTTAAATATATAATGGATAGGATTTTTTCGCCAATAAAATCATCTTTATCTTTGAAGTTGTTCCAATCAGCTAATAGTTTACTAAAAAACATATTCTGTGTGTCAGTTAATTCACCTAAAATATAACTACCGCATCCTTTACATAATTGATGAAGATAAATAGAATTCTGAGTTAATTTTTGGGTTATATTGGGATACTCTTTTAATTTATCATTTAAAAAGTCAATAATACTAGGATTAAAAAAGTCCACCTTACTTATACTGTCAAAGCTTTCCTTTGTAAAAGCTAGCCATGAGCCGTCTAGTTTTTTTAACGATTTTTTAAAATCAAATATTGAATTAAGTTCCAAAGTATGAAGTGAATTTATTAACCACTCTTCTTCAACAGGATAAGCATCGAATTGTAATAAAGAAAATAGCAAATATTTCTCTTCAATCTTTAGATTATCGAATAAATTATTATAAAGCTGATTGGGATGGTCAAGATAATACATTACATAATCATAAAAACTTCCGCTAGCTTCCTTGAAATTATTTGCTATTAATTCTATTGACCTAGGAAAATAATTTCGGTGTCGTACAATTTTCTTCCAATCCTTGCCAATAAGATTGTTATATTTTTCTACAAGTTCTACTTTATCGGCACTTGTAAGATATTGTACTTTTCGTTCAAATACTTTCCTGAAAATGTAAGCTCTGTCAATATCAGAATACTTAGATAAATCAATGATAAATCTTCTTTGCTCTGTAAATTTTTCATCTATTAATTTTTGAAACTCAAAATTTATCAGTGTTGCATCTTGAAGAATTTGAGTACGAGAGTTTAAACAAATAAAAAGGTTATTGGTGTTAGTAGAGGCCGAATATAATTTTTTTATATCTTGTAATACCCTCTCTCCAACATCAAACTCATTACGCCCCAAGAAGTCATCAAAAACGACAAAAAGATTTCTATCCTCATTATCTAGATAATTTTCATTATATAATCTAAGAACTTCATTAATATCTTCTACTCTACGCATAATGATATCAAAGATATTCTTATTATTATTTAAAAATAGATTTCCAAGCATTGAACAAGTCGTTGTTTTACCAATTCCAGCTGGCCCTTGAATTAATAAAATATGCTCCCTTTGTAAAATATGATAAGCTTCTCCTAGAAAACGTGTTTCAACAAAATAATGAGCATCAAAATCTGAAAAATAGTCTTTTGATTCCGCTTCTATATTTTTCAACTTAATATTTCTCAATACATTTGTTATATCTTTCTCCAGCAATCCATACTTTATAAAAATCTCACTATATTCTTTATGTTGGGAAAGAGTTGTTAACGTAGAAGAGAATATAATATAATCATCAGTTGGAATAGCATTAGGAATTATTGTATCTGCGTAATCACGTATCTCCTTTAAGTTTGCAGGAGATAAGCCCATACTTGTAACAATAACATAATTGAAATCATTTTTCCAACCATATTTTTCTTTAGTCAGAGCAATCTTATCAATTTCCTCTTTCAAAATTTTTACAGCTGTAGCATGATTTTTTGTTACCTGCCAGCGTTTAGCTTGGATAACGAGAGACGGAGAAGCAATATCATCAATGCCGTCAATACCATCATCCCTTCCTTCCTTAAATCCATGTAAACTACTATTATCAAATTTTTTCTTTACAATTTCAATGGCAAAATTTTCAAAGTCTGATGTAGTCATTCCATCAGCACGAATACCAATATCCATAGTTCTCCTAATTCTACAATCCCTACAAATGTTTAATCACATATTATGCTTCGGACTATTCTATGTTCTTCTTATTCTTTCTTTAGTAAGACTAATAATATTTGGATACCTATCATTCAGTTCATCAAGATATCCTGCCTCTAAGCCGCATAAATCCTCAATTAAAAAATTAGGCAACAATTTATTGTATACTCTATAAATATCAGCAGATATGTCCATCACAATTCTATTTTCCACTAATAGCTCTACTGACTGTTTTAAAGATAGAGGATTGCTAATCAATTTTGTTGAATCTAAGGGCTCATTTTTTCTCCAACCTCTGTAACTAAGTTTCTTATACAAGTTTGTATACTCATTAGAATCTATGATATTCAATGACTTAGCACGCATTATCATCATACTAATTGAAACTTGCCAAATTCTTTTTAGATACCTGTAGTACTCTAGATCATTTTCATGCCCAATGATAGAAGCTTTAAACGAATCCTTTGGCAATAGAAATTCAGCCGCAAACTCATTCGCTTCGTCTTCCATTTGCTTATATTCAATTGCTCCCATGTCTTGAGGCGACTTACAATTTTCATGCATTAACCAATGTCCTAATTCATGAGCTAAACTAAACTGCTGACGATAAAATGAATACTCTGTCCCTTCTAACATAACAACATAATACTCATTATTATTTACTTTAACAGCTGAACCAAAAGCATCAACTTTATCACTCTGAGTGTCTATTCTAGAAATAACAAAACCTTTTTCTTCCATCAACAACGACAAGTTATCAATTGGTCTATCTCCAAGTTCCCATTTCTCTCTTATGTAGCTTGCGTATTCTTGTGGAGTATAGTCTAAACCAGAAAGACCCCAGTCAAGATTTGGAAAATCAATAAATTCTCCCAAGTAATCTCTTATTAAAGCAACATAATTTTTATTTATTTCTGCAGGCATTTTTTCTGTTTGAGTCGCTGTGTAACGACTTCTAAAAAATGTGCCTGTAGAACTTAAGCTAAAATTATCATTTCCAAAAAAGAAATCTCTCGGAAACTTTAATTTCTTTTCCAATATTTCTAACGATTCTTCACTTGGCGTTGCTCTTCCTTTTTCATATTTAGAAACCATTTGTTTTGAAACGTTTAAAAACTCTGCAATCTGAGTAATACTTTTTTTGTTAAAAAGTCTTGCCTCTTTTAAGCGAGCACCATTAAAACTAATCTGAAGCATTATTTACTCCTGTGTTATATAAAATATCATAGTTTAGTATTCTCTTCCTTCTTTTCAACAGGAAGACTTACATGCTTTTGTGACTCCAATTGTTTCTGTACGTCAGATTTCAATGCAACAAGAGGTTTCTCAGGATTATTTTCACGTCCATCTTCTTCAAGTTTTGTAAAATCAAATTCTGTGATATTTACAGCATCAATAAATTCACAAAAGGCATTTACCTGATTAACAATCACTTCTTTAGTTTTTTTATCAAAGGTAACAACCCTAATCTCATCAATCGAATTATAATGATCTCCCAATAATTTCTTCGCTTGTTCAATTTGTGAATCACTCAACCCATCATCATCCAGATCATTAAATAATTCAATGGATAGTTTACCGTCTTCTTTTCCATTTAAATGAGAATTTTTCGCACGTGCTATACAAGTAAGATAGTGATGCTTTTCGTATTTATCAGTTACATCTTCAAATCTTTTCTTCATCATAAAAACATATAGAACACCCTCAATAATTACTCCTTTTGCCGTCCACAGAGCCCCCATACACATAGTGGGTGATATTAAATCATTTACTTTGGCGGTATTTACAATATCACGATAAATAAAATCCCAAGTTAAAATTGGTTGACTATTCTTAGTTTCAAACTCATTATCATAAAATATTTTCTCAATATCTCTCTTGTGACTTGTTGAAAATACTTGAGAAAACTTAAAAATTTGGGTTGGTAAATTTTCCATAGAGTACCTCGTTGAATTTTATAGTCTTATTTTAAGATTTTCTTTCAAAAAAGTCAACTATTATTGGTTTTTATTATTATTTTTTATCTCTCTTATTTAGATACTTTTGCTACTTAGGTCACGAAACTAGAAAAATCATATTGTTATTTTGAATGAAAGTTCTATCATTAATTTAGCTACTCTGTATTCCTAAAAATTAGGTGTTCCAATTTACTTTGGGAAAGACAGTGATTTCCTTTGAAAACAGGTGTAAAGCTGTTATATTCGTTCGCTAAGGGTAATCTTAGAATCATTGTAAAAAATTACTTTCGTTTAGCAATTTAAGATTGGCTCTTCTACAGTATATTCGCTATATATCCAGACACCAAAAAACCCACCCTCATGGGCAGGTTTCTATTCTATATTATTCAGCTAGATTAAGCTTTACCTTCTGAACCGAATACGTCGATACGTTCTTCAACTGATGCTTGGATAGCTTTTACACCGTCAGCCAAGAATTTACGTGGGTCGAAGAGTTTTTTCTTGTCGTATTCTGCTTCGTTTGCTTCGTAGTCACGAGCAAATTTACGAGTTGCGTTAGCGAATGCGATTTGGCATTCAGTGTTAACGTTAACTTTCGCAACACCAAGTTTGATAGCTGCTTGGATTTGCTCATCAGGAATACCTGATCCACCGTGCAATACGATTGGGAATCCAGGAAGAGCTTCTGTCAATTTTTGCAAGTGGTCAAGGTCAAGACCTTCCCAGTTAGCTGGGTAAGGACCGTGGATGTTACCGATACCAGCTGCCAAGAAGTCGATACCAGTTTCAACCATTGCTTTAGCGTCTTCGATTGGAGCCAATTCACCTTTACCGATGATTCCGTCTTCTTCACCACCGATAGTACCAACTTCAGCTTCTACTGAGATACCTTTAGCGTGTGCTTTTTCAACAACTTCTTTAGCCAATTTAAGGTTTTCTTCAACTGGAAGGTGTGAACCGTCAAACATGATTGAAGTGTAACCAACTTCGATACACTCAAGTGCATCTTCGTAGTGACCGTGGTCAAGGTGGATAGCTACTGGTACAGTGATACCCATTGATTCAACAAGGTTAGCGATCAAGTTGCGAGCAACTTTGTAACCACCCATGTATTTAGCAGCACCCATTGAAGTTTGGATCAAAACTGGAGCTTTTTTAGCTTCTGCTGCGCGCAAGATAGCTTGAGTCCACTCAAGGTTGTTTGTGTTAAATCCACCAACTGCATAACCGTTGTCACGAGCTGCTTGGACAAATTTTTCTGCTGAAACGATTGCCATTTTATCAGGCCTCCTGTATATTTTTATGGGTCATCCCATTTACATTGTTCATTTTATCACTTTTTGACAAAAAAATCTAGTTTTTCCCGCAGTTTCGATTGAATTTCTTCTAGCTTCATCTATGTAAACCCTTTCTATCTCTAGTCTTGGGCGACTTTTGGAAAAGCTATGAAGAATGTCAAACGATTCTCCTTCATCTCAAAACGATAAGGTAATTTTTCATGTTCTAATAGACTTTTGACCACAAAGAGCCCCATCCCAGACCCCTTGGCCTTGCGACTAGCATTGTTAGAAAAAGACTGGGCCAGTTTTTCTTGTTCTTCAGGACTACAGCTATTTTCGATAAAGAGTTCTCCTTCTCTTTCTCCAATGCGAACTAAGCCACCTGGAACAGAGTGCTTGATAGCATTGCTGATAAGGTTAGAAAGGATCAACTTCATAACTGATGGGTTTAGATAAGCCTGCTGATGGGACAAGCTATTATCAATCTGAAGCTCTCTTTCCTTGGCTAGCAAGGCATAATCCTTGACTAGACTTTGCGTCATCTGGAGCAAATCAATTTCTTCTCTATCATCTCGCAATTCCTGCACAGACGAGAGAGAAAGTATCTGGAGAACGTGGTGATTGAGCTCATCCACAATCCCCAAGGCAACTCCCAGATAGTGGTCTCTATCCTTATAACGTCCGACATTTTCTTTCATGTTTTCGATCAGGATTTTCAAACTAGCCAGCGGTGTTTTCAATTCATGAGAAGCCCCTCGTAAGAATTCGACCTTCATCTTTTCCAGCTGGAGAATAGCTTCATTCTTGTCATGCAAGTCTGCAATGACAGTCAAAAGATGCTGGTAGAGGCTATTGATTTGTTCCTTGAGATCACCAATCTCATCCTTAGAATCCACGCGCAATCGCACTTGTGTATCTAGCTCCATCATTCTACGAGTCACCCGCTTGATTTCCAATATCGGAGCAACAATGGTCCGAGCATAGATATAGGCCACCAAGAGGGAAATCAGAAAGGATGCCAGCAAGGTATAGGGAAGAAACTGGAGACTGATTTGCTCTGCTTCCTTTTGCAAGTCCATGGACGCTAGAAACTGGAGAGTCATAGTACCACCGTCTTGCGTTTTCACCTCGCGCTCCTCGATAAAAAGAGAGGTGGTCTGACGGTCCATATCCAGAGGAAGGCTGTCCTTGACTTCTAACTTGTCCTCGGTCATCTCGCCCTTAACGGCCCCCTTGATATCACTAGTCTGGGAATACAAGTCTAACACTTGCTCGATGCTCTGCCTATCCTTACCTTCTAGGGACTGGGCAATGGCTGTCGCTTTCTGACCAATGGTTTCCTGTCGGTGGCTCAGATAAGTAGAAGGAAAAAGAAAATAAATAGCTAAATGAAGGCAGATAACCAGAACACTAAATATCGAGAAGGTATAGATAAATATCTTTGTAAATAAACCTGTTCGTTTCATTTTCGCTCCAATTTATAGCCAACATTGCGCACAGTGAGGATGCAGTCCAAGTCTAGCTTTTTCCGCAATTCCTTGATATAAACATCAATGACGCGGTCAAAGGGAACCTCATCAGTCGCTTTCCATACGGCATCGATTATCTGAGATCGGGTCAAGGCCCTTCCTTCATTTTTAACCAAATAATCAAGAATTTCCAACTCTTTAGCATTGATAGCTACTTCCTCACCTGCTAGGCTTGCACTGTAGCTCTCAAAATCCACCCTGGCAGCCTTATAAGAGAAGATTCGTCCTGTATCGTAGTATCGCTTGAAAATCGCATCCACCCTCACTTTTAAGAGGGAGAGGGAGAAAGGTTTTTCCAGATAGCCATCTGCCAAAGAGGCAAAGGCACTCATCTTGTATTCCTCATCCTGAAATGCAGTCAACATCAAAACAGGAACCTGACTGGTTTTACGAATCTCAGCTAGGACTTCTAAGCCATTGAGCTTGGGCATCTGAATATCCAGTAAAACCAAGGCTACTTCATAGCTGGAAAATTTTTCTAAGGCTTCCTCACCGTCCGCCGCCTCAATGATTTCATAACCACAATCCGTCAAATAATCACTGACCCCCTCACGGATCATCTCTTCATCTTCTACAATTAAAATTTTCATAGAAAAAACGTTTCACATTCCTTTAAATTTCTTGTAAATCATCTCAATTTCATCCTGAAAGGAAGAGGCCTTATCAAGATAAAATAGATAAAAATGCTACCTATATTATACCCCATTTAGGGGAGAATAGGTAGCAAGTTTGTTATTCACTATCCAGCAGAAGCTCTTTTGGTTGTTTTCTGAGGAGATTGCTTGAAGCAAGCGCCATAACGAGAACCACTAGAACCAAGGCTAGGACAAAGACGATGATAAAGTCCGATGTCTGAATGGAAATATCTAGGCTCGACAAGGTCTTACTAAAGCCATCTACTTCTGCACCACCACCAAGGTTAGAGGCCTGAGCAGCCTTGCTGGCTTGCTTGGCAATACCTGAAGTGACATTGGCAAGAACAGTATTTCCGATTGCACGCGCTGTGTAGTTGGCTAGGAAGTAAGCAGAAACAAGAGCAGGGATGGCAATCAAGATTGATTCTGTGATAAATTGACCCAGGATACTTGCCTGCTTGAGACCAATAGAGAGGAGAATACCCACTTCCTTGCGACGGGCATTGATCCAAAGGCTGAGTAAGAGGGCAAGGAGAAGAACTGAGAAACTCAAGCTGCCCCAGAAGAGGAGGTTAGCCATCTTGTACATACCAGAGATGGATTGCTCTAGAGCTGGGTAGTTAGAGGAGCTCTTCACAAGTGTGTAGCTCTTCCAGTTGATACCGCTGATACCGTTCAACTCTTTCATAACATCATCCAAGTTCTTGTCCGCTGTTACAAAGAAGGTTGCGTCCCCATAAATAGCTGTGTCTTCTGTGTATCCATAAAGTTTTGCAGCAGTGTGAATGTCTGTGATAGCTGTATTTTCATAGAGTTCTTGTGAGTAGGTTACTGCTGACTTATTATGACCATCAAAGAGTCCCTTGATTGTCACTTCGACTGTTTCCTTGGCACCTTTTTCATTGTCTGCATCGTAGATATTGGAGTCTAGTTTGACCTTGTCCCCTACTTTCCAGCCGTGTTTGGCTGCCAAGTCCTTGTGCAGGAGGATCTTGTCCTTGTCGTCGTTTGTTAGGTGCTCACCTTCGACCAGCTTATAAGAACCAGAGACAAACTTGTCTTCTTTAGAGGAGTCATTGACACCTGTAATCATCAAGCTACTTCCAAAATGTTTAGCACGGTCAGGTGTTAGATTTTTCTTGGTTTCTGGCGTTTCGATGAGTTCATAGCCAGTCAAATCTCCGATAGCGTTGATACGTTTCACATAAGACTCAATGGCCTTGTTTTCGGTGATTTTTTTGATATCTTCACCCTTGATATTACCAGCACCACGTGGCGTACCTTGATTGACGCGACGATTGATTTGCATGGAGAAGCTATTGGTGATATTTTTAAAGGTCTCCTGAGAAGCCTTGGCAGTAGCTCCCTTGATCGACAAGCCGACCAAACTCAAGCTCGCCATGAGGAGAATAATCAGGAAGATAACAATCGATTTGAAAAACTTCCTTGTAACATAGGCAAATGCGTTGTGTAACATAAGTTCCCTTTCTAGATGTTGTTCTATTTTATAGTTCTAAGAGAAAAGTTCATATTATTTCGTCGTATTGCGAGTTTCAGTTAGTTTCTTATCTTTCAACTCAAGTGTAATATCTGATGCTTGCGCCACTTCTTTGCTGTGAGTTACGACGATGACACATTTACCTGTTTTCTGGGCAAGTGATTTGAGCAGTTCGACAATATCTCCAGCAGTTTTAGGGTCCAGATTTCCCGTTGGCTCATCCGCTAGAATAACTGGAGCTTCTGAGACCAAACTACGAGCAATGGCAACACGTTGCTGTTGACCACCTGATAACTGGAGAACATTCCGCTTGATCTGACTTTCATCCAAACCAAGCTCAAGCAGTGTATCCTTGCTTGCCTTTTTATTGACCAAGCGGATATTTTCCAGTGGAGAAAGATAATCTATCAAGTTATAATTTTGAAAGACCAGGGAAATATGGTGCATGCGATGGTAAGAATAGCCCTTCTTACGAATATCCTCTCCTTGAAAAAGGATAGAACCTTCAACAGGACTATCTAGACCAGCAAGGAGGGACAAGAGAGTGGATTTTCCTGCTCCCGACTCACCAATAATACTGTAAAATTTCCCGGGTTCAAAATTATAATTGATCTGATATAGGACTGCTTCAGCAGTGTTCTTATAACGGTAGGTAACATCTTGTAATTGTAATAAAGTCATGATTTCTCCTTCTTAACTAATAGATGATAAAATTTCTTTCGGCGATTTTCTAAATAAGAATAGGAAACAAAGGGCTACAGACAAGCAACCAATCAAGAGCAGAAAAACATAGGATTCTGCAAAAGATAGGATGCTGGTTGATAGACTGCTTGCTTTGGCTAGTGTATCTTGTAAGCTTGCCTGATCTCCACTTGCTAGTAGAGTTTGGAGTAGGTAAGATGTGATGGCGTTTCCTGCAACAAATGCTGGAAGCAAAGCACCGAGAGATACCAAAACTACCTCTAAACAGAACTGTAGGAAGATCGAGCTCTTGCCTTTTCCAAGTGCCAGTAAAATCCCCACTTCATAGACCCTTTCTCTCAACCAGAGAGATAAGACCAGAATTAAGGCTCCGGCTCCAGCTATCAACATCCCATAAAGGAAGATGGTTAGGAAGGTTTGGAAGGTAGCAACTGAGTCTTTGATTTGTTCAAAGGCCTTATTTTCCTTCTCAACTTGGTAGCCTTGACTTTCCAAGGCTAAGTTTTCCACCTGCTTCATGAGTCCGTCCATTTCCTTAGGATTTTCTACATAGAAGCGTGCTGCACTGACTTGAGCTTCACTATTTCCCAAAAGAGTTTGGCTACTTTCATAGTCTGTAAAGACTTGGTTTTCACTGAAGTCAGAAGACAAGCCTGTAAATTTCTCTTGTTTTTTACCAGAGAAGATTCCGACGATTTCAAACTCGACAGTTTGTCCTTTACCAGATTCTGACTGACCAGCATCTAAGGCAATCTTGTCATGAAGGGAAAGACTATTCTTCTTAGCCAACTCTTCGTGGATGATGATTTTCTTTGAATCCCCTTTTTGAAGGTGTCGCCCTTCTTTTAGGTTGAAAGCCGAGCTGGTAAAGGTCACATCCTTAGATGAATCTTCAAGAGCCGTTAAGCTAACCAAATTCTTATCCGCAGCTGACAAATCATCACGCTCCACACTCTGCTCGCCACTCACCGCTTCCTTGTCTTTTAATTTTGCGACCGTCTCGAGTTCAGGAGTAACATTTTCCAGTCCCTTAATCTTGCTGACAGATGCTAGGTCTGACAACTTGAAAGTCTGACCATTTTCTATCCTCTTAATAGAAAAAGAGGTATTGAGTGATTTGTAAAGATTGGTTTCCACTGTTTTGTTGGACTTCATCAGAGTCAAACAGGCTGAAATTCCAGCCAATAGGACCAATAAAATCAGAAATAAAATAAAACTTCTCAGTCGTTTTCTGCTGACATAAGCCCAAGCTCTTTGGATTGGATTCATTTGTCACCTCCATATTTGTAAAACTATTATAAAATCCAAATATGAAATGTTTATGAAATACAAAAAAAGAGCAAAAATTTTTTTGCTCTACTTGAATTAGATGAAAAAAAAGAGCTAGCCTAAGCTAACTCTTATCCTATGCGGAGAGAGGGACTTGAACCCTCACGACCTAAAGCGGTCACAGGATCCTTAGTCCTGCGCGTCTGCCAATTCCGCCATCCCCGCGTCGATTACTTTACTAGTATATCAACTTTTAGGATGCTTGTCAACACTTTTTTTCAATTTTTTTCATTTCATCAACCAAATTACTCAGAAAGTTCATTTAGATTTTCATCTACTAACTTAGCCCCGAGTGTATTTTTGAAATGACCTAGGGCAAATTGATGATTTTCAGGCCAGATAGATGCAACAGCTGGTTTAACAATCTCAATGTCATATCCTAGATTATAGGCATCTATAGCTGTATGCAGGACACAGATATCCGTCAAGACTCCTGTTAAGATAACTGTAGAAATTCGACGCTCTCTCAAACGGATATCTAGGTCAGTACCCGAAAAAGCTGAGTAATGACGTTTATCCATCCAAAAGACACGACTGTCTGAACCATGCTCTTGATAAAAGGTCCCCAAATCTCCGTATAAATTCCGTCCACTAGTCCCAATCAAATTATGAGGAGGAAATAGCTTGCTTTCTGGATGGAAACAATCGTTTTCTTCGTGAGCATCAATGGTAAAGAAGATGTAATCTCCGCGTTCAAAAGCTAATCGAGTCACCTTGCTAATAGCTTCCGAAATCGCCTGAGCTGGAGCACCTGCTGTCAATTTTCCACTATCTGCAACAAAATCTTCTGTATAATCAATCGAAATCAAAGCCTTAGTCATTAGTAATCTCTTTTCTTCACTTCTTCAAAAATATCTGAAATCAAGACCTTAAGATAGGTTCCCTTCATTCCAAGTGAGCGACTTTCAATAATCCCTGCCGACTCAAGTTTACGAAGGGCATTGACAATCACAGAACGGGTGATTCCGATACGGTCTGCAATCACTGACGCAGTCAACTGGCCTTCATTTCCATTTAATTCCCCTAAAATTGCTGAAACAGCACGAAGTTCGGAGTAAGACAGAGTATTAACCGCCATGGTAACAGCAGTACGGCGGCGAATATTTTTCTCATCTTCTTCACGTTGGAAATTAAGGAGTTGAATCCCAACAACGGTACTCGCAATCTCAACAAGGATCAAGTCCTCGTCTTCGAATTTTTTATCATTGCGCCAAATAATCAAAGAACCAAGGCGAATCCCTGATACATGAATCGGTGCAATTGTTGTCAAACCATCTGGAAAGTCGGCACGACTTTCCACAGGAAAAATACTTAAATCATGATCAACTGTCAGATTGGCTTCTGTATCGTAAATCATGTTCGCACCTTGAATGTACTCATCCGGGAAAATCTTAGTTTGGAAGAATTGCTCTACACGGTCTGTATTGGTTTTATAACGCATAAAATAGCCAAGGAGACGTCCCTTGCTATTGACGATACAGGCGTTACAGTCAATAATGTCTGCCAATTGACGGGTAATCGCATTGTAGGGAAGTTCTTCCTGCAACTGCTCCTCTGAGCGCTTCAGGATAGAAGTAATTTTTCTAGTTTTTTCTAATAAATGTGCCATTTTTCACCTCGAATTTAATCGCTATCATTATAACATAAACAGCTTGAATTTTCAATTATTATCTGAAAATTGCTTATTTAATTGCAATTTGAAAAAACAAGAATATTTTTAATTAAATTGCTTCTTTTCTATTGACAAGCCCCTTATTTTTGTGTATTATAATATTACAAGAAGATAATATATTTATTTTATTTATCTTTCTTTTTCCATTCGGTCTCCTTATATAAAAAAGCGATTCATTTTGAACCGCTTTTTCTTATTTATCGCCCTTGTTACGAATAACAAAGCCTGTTTGCTTTTCGCTTGAAGTATTGCGTGGTTTTTTATTATCTTTACGGTAACGTTTTTCCTTATCAAAACGATCGTTGCCACGACTTCCTTTTTTGAAATCATCACGACGACCACCACGACGGTTGTCTCCACGGCGATTATCACGACGGTCATCTCCACGACGACCTCCCTTACCTTTACCACCGAAGCCATTACCTGATGGTTTAAACGGTAGTGGTTTTTCACGTGCAATCTCCACTTCTGGAAGGCTATCTGGATCTTGAACAGTCAGACTCAAGATATACATTGCCAATTCTTCTGGAGTAAATTCGGCAGCTAGCTTACGAGCATCCTTACCAAATTTCTCAAAGTTGGCACGGATAGTCTCATCTGCAAAATCACGTTCGATTTTCTTGAGAGCTACGTGTTTTTTTGCTTGAAATGCTTCTTCTGCACTTGCAGGTTTGAGACCTTTCATGCGTTTTTTAGTCAAGTTTTCAATGATTTGGAGGTAACCCATTTCATTTGGTGAAACGAAGGTAATAGACTGACCTGACTTACCAGCACGACCTGTACGACCGATACGGTGAACATAGCTTTCAGGATCTTGTGGAATATCGTAGTTATAGACATGGGTCACACCTGAAATATCCAAGCCACGCGCTGCAACGTCTGTCGCAACCAAAACATCAAGATTGCCATTTTTAAAGTCACGAAGGACACGAAGACGTTTGTTTTGGTCTAGGTCGCCATGAATTCCTTCTGCACGGAAGCCACGGATTTTCAAACCACGAGTCAATTCATCTACACGGCGTTTGGTACGACCAAATACGATAGCAAGTTCTGGTTGTTCCACATCCATGAGACGAGTCATGGTATCAAATTTTTCTTGTTCTTTAACTCGGATATAGTACTGGTCAACCAATTCTGTTGTTAATTCCTTAGTAGCAATCTTCACATGCTCAGGTTCTTTCATAAACTGAACACCGATACGTTTGATGGCATCTGGCATAGTTGCTGAGAAAAGTAAGGTTTGACGGCTTTCAGGGACACGTGAGATGATAGCTTCAATGTCTTCAAGGAAGCCCATGTTGAGCATTTCATCCGCTTCGTCAAGAATAAGAGTTTCAATATCTTGTAATTTCAAGGCCTTGCGTTTAATCAAGTCCAAAAGGCGACCAGGTGTTCCCACCACGATATGGGCACCAGATTTAAGAGCCTTAATTTGTTTTTCAATGCTTGATCCACCATATACTGAGCGAACCTTGACTCCCTTACTGCGACCAAAGCGGAAGAGTTCTTCTTGACTTTGGACAGCGAGTTCACGAGTTGGAGCGATGACCAAGGCTTGGATAGTCGCTTCTTCTGTACGGATTTTTTCAAGGGTAGGCAAGCCAAATGCTGCAGTTTTTCCTGTACCAGTCTGAGCTTGACCGATAACGTCCTTGCCTTCAAGGGCCAAGGGAATGGTTTGTTCTTGGATCGGACTGGCTTCTACAAAACCAGCTTTTTCAATCTCTGCTAGCAAATCAGCAGACAAGTTTAATTCATTAAATTTCACGATATTCTTCTTTCTAAAGGTGGTGCGAAGCCACCCTATAGGGCTTAGTTTATACTTTTCTTTTTATGACGTATTTTCATATACTGGATATAAAATCGTGTTGCTTCTTTTCCACAAAAGAAAAGTACTGTTTTCTTTGCAACCTATCTAGTATAACACAAGAGAGAAGCAAAAGATAGCCCAATCCATCGATAAACTCATGTAAACGATTTTTCTGATAAAATAAGGATGAAATTTCCACTATTTCATAAACTTTTTTAAAGCGTAGCAGAATTGTGCAAAAGTTTTTTTCTTGTGCTAGAATGAAAATCGAATAGGAGGAACTCTAAATGTTAACTTATGATTTAATCGTTATCGGATTTGGTAAAGCTGGTAAAACACTAGCTGGTAAATTTGCTTCGGCTGGCAAAAAAGTTGCCCTCGTTGAACGTAGCAAAGCTATGTACGGTGGAACTTGTATCAACATCGGATGTATCCCAACTAAGACTTTGCTAGTTGCTGCTGAGAAAGACTTGTCTTTTGAAGAAGTTTTTGCTACCAAAAACACTATCACTGGTCGCCTCAACGGTAAAAACTATGCTACTGTTGCTGGTACAGGCGTCGATATCTTTGATGCGGAAGCTCACTTCCTTTCAAACAAAGTCATCGAAATCCAAGCTGGTGATGAAAAGAAAGAACTGACTGCTGAAACAATCGTCATCAACACTGGTGCTGTTTCAAATGTCTTGCCAATCCCTGGACTCGCTACAAGCAAAAACGTCTTTGACTCAACAGGTATCCAAAACTTGGACAAATTGCCTGAAAAACTTGGAGTCCTTGGTGGTGGAAATATCGGTCTTGAATTTGCTGGTCTTTACAACAAACTTGGAAGCAAGGTTACAGTCCTAGATGCCTTGGATACATTCCTACCTCGTGCAGAACCTTCCATCGCAGCTCTTGCTAAACAATACATGGAAGAAGACGGTATTGAATTGCTTCAAAATATCCGTACTACTGAAATCAAAAACGACGGTGACCAAGTCCTTGTCGTAACTGAAAATGAAACTTACCGTTTCGACGCCCTTCTCTACGCAACTGGACGTAAGCCAAACGTAGAACCACTTCAACTTGAAAATACAGACATTGAACTTACTGAACGTGGCGCTATTAAAGTAGATAAACATTGTCAAACAAACGTTCCTGGTGTCTTTGCAGTTGGGGATGTCAACGGTGGTCTTCAATTTACTTACATTTCACTTGATGACTTCCGTGTTGTTTACAGCTACCTTGCTGGAGATGGCAGCTACACGCTTGAAGATCGTCTCAATGTACCAAACACCATGTTTATCACACCTGCCCTTTCACAAGTCGGTTTGACTGAAAGCCAAGCAGCTGATTTGAAACTTCCATACGCCGTTAAGGAAATTCCTGTTGCAGCCATGCCTCGTGGTCACGTGAACGGAGACCTTCGCGGAGCCTTCAAAGCTGTGGTTAATACTGAAACAAAAGAAATTCTTGGAGCAAGCATCTTCTCAGAAGGATCTCAAGAAATCATCAACATCATTACTGTTGCTATGGACAACAAGATTCCTTACACTTACTTTACAAAACAAATCTTCACTCACCCAACCTTGGCTGAGAACTTGAATGACTTGTTTGCGATTTAAGTTGCAATCTCATCTTAACTGACAGCCCTCTTTGGGCTGTTTTTACTTCTGCGAAATCTCATACTCAATGAAAATCAAAGAGCAAACTAGGAAGCTAGCTGCAGGCTGTACTTGGGTACGGCAAGGCGAAGCTGACGCGGTTTGAATTTGATTTTCGAAGAGTATCAAATCTGTCTTTTCCCTCTTTTATGATATAATAGAAACATGAAATTAAAAACTACTTTGGGCCTTCTTGCTGGGCGTTCTTCCCACTTCGTTTTAAGTCGTCTTGGCCGTGGAAGTACGCTCCCAGGAAAACTCGCCCTTCAATTTGATAAAGATATTTTACAAAACCTAGCTAAGAACTACGAGATTGTCGTGGTCACTGGAACCAACGGAAAAACCTTGACAACTGCCCTCACTGTCGGCATTTTAAAAGAGGTTTATGGTCAAGTTCTGACCAACCCAAGCGGTGCCAACATGATTACAGGGATCGCAACAACCTTCTTGACTGCCAAATCATCTAAAACTGGGAAAAATATTGCCGTTCTGGAAATCGATGAAGCCAGTCTATCTCGTATCTGTGACTATATCCAGCCAAGCCTTTTTGTCGTCACGAATATCTTCCGTGATCAGATGGACCGCTATGGTGAGATTTACACAACTTACAAGATGATTTTGGATGCTATTCGTAAGGTGCCTACTGCCACTGTTCTCCTTAATGGAGACAGTCCACTTTTCTACAAGCCAGCTATTCCAAATCCTGTAGAGTATTTTGGTTTTGACTTGGAGAAAGGTCCAGCCCAGCTGGCTCACTATAATACCGAAGGGATTCTCTGTCCTGATTGCCAAGGAATCCTCAAATATGAGCATAATACCTATGCAAACTTGGGTGCCTATATCTGTGAAAGCTGCGGATGTAAACGTCCTGATCTCGACTATCGCTTGACAGAACTAGTTGAGTTGACCAACAATCGCTCTCGCTTTGTCATTGACGGACAAGAATACGGTATTCAAATCGGTGGTCTCTACAATATCTACAACGCCCTAGCTGCGGTTGCCATCGCCCGTTTCCTTGGTGCAGATTCACAACTCATCAAGCAGGGATTTGATAAGAGCCGTGCTGTCTTTGGACGTCAGGAAACCTTCCATATCGGTGATAAAGAATGTACCCTTGTCTTGATTAAAAATCCAGTCGGCGCTACCCAAGCTATCGAGATGATTAAACTGGCTCCTTATCCATTTAGTCTATCTGTTCTCCTCAATGCCAACTATGCAGACGGTATCGATACCAGCTGGATCTGGGATGCGGACTTTGAACAAATCACTGACATGGACATTCCTGAAATCAACGCTGGCGGTGTTCGTCATTCTGAAATCGCACGTCGTCTACGAGTAACTGGCTATCCAGCTGATAAAATTACTGAAACAAGTAGTCTGGAGCAAGTTCTTAAGACCATTGAGAACCAAGACTGCAAGCATGCTTATATTCTGGCTACCTATACTGCTATGCTTGAATTCCGCGAACTGCTGGCTAGTCGTCAGATTGTTAGAAAGGAGATGAACTAATGGTTTATACTTCACTTTCCTCAAAAGCTGGCAATTACCCCTATCAGCTCAACATTGCCCACCTCTACGGAAATCTCATGAATACCTACGGAGACAATGGAAACATCCTCATGCTCAAGTATGTTGCTGAAAAACTGGGAGCCCATGTGACCGTTGACATCGTTTCTCTTCATGATGATTTTGATGAAAATCACTACGACATTGCCTTTTTCGGTGGCGGTCAAGACTTTGAACAAAGTATTATTGCGGACGACCTACCTGCTAAAAAAGAGAGCATTGACAACTACATCCAAAACGACGGTGTGGTTCTCGCTATCTGCGGTGGTTTCCAACTATTGGGGCAATATTATGTTGAAGCTTCAGGCAAACGCATCGAAGGGCTAGGGGTCATGGGCCACTACACCCTCAACCAGACCAATAACCGTTTTATCGGTGACATCAAGATTCACAATGAAGATTTCGATGAAACCTATTATGGATTTGAAAATCACCAGGGCCGTACCTTCCTCTCAGATGACCAAAAACCGCTGGGACAGGTTGTCTATGGAAATGGAAATAACGAAGAAAAAGTCGGCGAAGGGGTTCATTATAAGAATGTCTTTGGTTCCTACTTCCACGGGCCTATCCTCTCTCGTAATGCCAATCTAGCTTATCGCCTGGTCACTACTGCCCTCAAGAAGAAATACGGTCAAGATATCCAACTTCCTGCCTATGAGGACATCCTCAGCCAAGAAATCGCTGAAGAATACAGCGACGTCAAAAGCAAGGCTGACTTTTCTTAAACAAAGGAAAATGATATCAAAGAACTCCCTATCTTATCGGAGTTCTTTTTAGCTGTTCTTTTACCCTTCTCCCTTGCATTTTCTCTCTTTTTTTGCCAAAATAGAGGAGTAGAAAGAAGGTAGCATATGTCTAAATTACAACAAATCGTAACATATCTTGAATCAGAAAAACTAGACGTCGCTGTCGTATCTGACCCCGTCACAATCAATTACCTCACTGGCTTTTACAGTGATCCCCATGAACGCCAAATGTTCCTTTTTATCCTAGCGGATCAAGAACCCCTCCTCTTTGTCCCAGCCCTTGAAGTTGAGCGTGCTACTAGCACTGTTTCCTTCCCAGTTGTGGGCTATGTGGATTCTGAAAATCCATGGCAAAAAATGAAACATGCTCTTCCACAGCTTGATTTCAAACGTGTCGCTGTTGAGTTTGACAATCTCATCTTGACCAAATATCATGGCTTGAAAATAGTCTTTGAAACTGCTGAGTTTGAAAACCTCACTCCTCGTATCCAACGCATGCGCCTCATCAAATCAGCTGACGAAGTGCAAAAAATGATGGTTGCAGGTCTCTATGCGGACAAGGCTGTTAAGGTTGGTTTTGACAATATTTCTCTTGATAAGACTGAGACAGATATCATCGCTCAAATTGACTTTGCTATGAAACGTGAAGGCTATGAAATGAGCTTTGACACCATGGTCTTGACAGGTGATAATGCTGCAAATCCACACGGCATTCCAGCAGCAAATAAGGTTGAAAATAATGCTCTTCTCCTCTTTGACCTTGGTGTTCTAGTCAACGGCTATGCGTCAGATATGACTCGTACGGTCGCTGTCGGCAAACCAGACCAATTCAAGAAAGATATTTACAACTTAACTCTTGAAGCCCAACAAGCTGCTCTTGACTTTATCAAGCCAGGTGTGACTGCTCATGAAGTGGACCGCGCGGCCCGTGAGGTCATTGAAAAAGCTGGTTACGGCGAGTACTTCAACCACCGTCTTGGTCACGGTATCGGTATGGATGTCCACGAATTCCCATCTATCATGGAAGGAAACGACATGGTCATCGAAGAAGGCATGTGCTTCTCTGTTGAACCAGGTATCTATATCCCTGGTAAAGTCGGTGTCCGTATTGAAGACTGCGGTGTTGTTACCAAGGATGGCTTCGACCTCTTTACAAGCACCAGCAAAGACTTGCTTTATTTTGATTAATATTTTTCGAAAATCTTCCCACAATAAAACGCATAGTATCAAGCTTTCAACACCTGATACTATGCGTTTTTCTTATTTGAAAGACTTTTGACTCAGCCTCTTTACTTAATCTTCTTGATACTTTGACTAAGAATAAATCCTACAATCATCCCTACCATATTTTGCATGAAATTTGGTAAAATTTCTGGTAGGGCTGCTGCCCAGCCATTCATCAATGTAGAACCCAAGGCGTAGCCCCCTACCATGGCAATAGTTGCCAAAACGAGGCCTAACCACTGAGTTTTCCCTTTAAATCCTGCAAAAAATCCCTGCAAGCCATGGTTGACCAAGCTAAAGAACATCCACTGAGGGTAGCCTGATAAGAGGTCAATCAAGAAACCTGCTAGTCCTCCGACTACAGCTCCTTCACGACTACCAAAGTAAAAGGCCGTAAAGAAGACACCCGCATCTAAGAGAGTTAGAATTCCTGTCGGTGTTGGAATTTTTAAGAAATAACCTAGAACCACAGAAAGGGCGGTTAATAGGGATACAAGGGCGATTTTAGTTGTTTTGGTTTGCTTCATATTGTCTTACTCCATATTGATCTGCTTGTGCAATGGCACGATAAACGAAAGCTTTAGAACTTTCTACTGCTGGTAAAAGTTCATCACCTTTAACCAAGTGACTGGCAATGCTTGAGGCAAAGGTACAACCTGCACCAGCATTTTGGCCTTGGATGACAGGATTTTCTAGGACTGTAAAGGTTTGTCCGTCATAAAAGACATCTACAGCCTTGTCCTGACTAAGGCGATTGCCTCCCTTGATAATGACTGCTGGCGCTCCTAATTCATGCAATTTCTGCGCTGCAACTTTCATGTCTTCCAAGGTTTTGATTTCCTGACCAGCCAATAATTCTGCTTCAGGAAGATTAGGCGTAATCACACTGACATGAGGGAAAAAGCGAATCAACTCTTGGCAGAGTTCACTAACTGCTACGTCGTGCGTTTCCTTGCAGACCAAGACAGGGTCCAATACCACAGGAACTCCTTGGCGTTGCTTGATAAAGTCCAATGCCTTCTCAGCCACACTGACAGTAGGGAGAAGACCAATCTTAATCCCTGCAAACTCCACATCACGCAAGCTATCTAATTCATGTTGAAAAATGGTATCGTCAGTTGGAAAGACTTCAAAGCCCTTTTCCGTCAAGGCTGTCAAACAAGTCACTGCTACAAAACCATGCAAGCCGTTCAAGGTATAGGTAGCCAAATCAGCTGACAGGCCACCACCACTAAAAATATCATTCCCAGAAAGTGCTAAAATACGATTATTCTTCATAACGAATCTCCTTTAAATACAAACCATTTGGTGCTGCAGTGGGACCTGCAAGCTGCCTGTCCTTTTTCTCCAAGATGAGGTCAATCTGCTCCACTGGCATACGATTATTTCCGATTTTGAGCAGTGTCCCCACCATATTTCGAATCTGCTTATACAAGAAACCATTTCCTGAAAAGGTAAAGGTCAAAAACTGACCTGTCTCATCAACTGCTAAACTAGCTTCTGTGATGGTGCGAACCTTATCCTCTACACTAGTCCCAGAGGCTGTAAAACCAGTGAAATCATGGGTTCCCTCTAACTTTTTGATTGCAATCTGCATGCGTTCCACATCGAGTGGGTAGGGAAAGTGAGTGGCATAGTGACGGCATATAGGATTCTTGGGACGTCCTCTATCCACAATAAACTCATAGGTCTTGCTATGCTTAGCATAACGGCAATGAAAATCATCCGCCACAAGCTCAATCGAAATCACATCAATATCTTCAGGGGACTGAGTGTCTAGAGCAAAACGGAGCTTCTCCTCATCCATTTGATAGGGCAAGTCAAAATGAATCACCTGTCCCAAAGCATGAACCCCACTATCAGTCCTACCAGCACCGTGAACAGTAATGGCTCCCCCTTTATTTAACCTGGTCAAGGTTTTTTCAATTTCTTCCTGAACGCTACGCGCATGAGGCTGGCGTTGAAAACCAGCAAAGGCGTAACCGTCATAGGAAATAGTTGCTTTGTATCTTGTCATAACTTCTATTTTATCAAGAAAATAATCTGTAAACAAGATTCTAAAACAAATATTGTCTGGGTACAAAATTCACAAAAAGAAAAACTTAGGAAACCAATCCTAAGCTCTCTTTTGAAGTAAGTACATGACAAAGATAGAGGTTACAATCAACCACCCTCCTAAGATACTAAAGACCAACATGCCATTGTGAGTTAGTAAGCCAATTGCACCTAGAACAAATGGGGTCGTAAAGGCTCCGAAACTACAGCCTAATACAGCAAATGAAGTTGCTTGATTGAGGAGTTTAGCTGGAATTCGTTCAGAGACAAGTTGAAAGACCGTCGTCAAGGCTACACTGTAGGCAAAACCAGCAAGAATGCTTCCTGCCACTACCACCCACAAGGATGGAGACAGGGCAATCACGATTTGCCCTAAGCCGAAGGTAATACCAGACCAGAGGAGCAGTTTCTCTTTAAAGATAGAAATCAAGAAAGAAAAACTCACACCAGCCACAATCCCAATCAACTGCATGACACTAAGAACAAAACTAGATAACTGGGCATCTCCAAGTCCTCTTTCCACCATCAAACTTGGAATACGGATGGTAATAGCCGTATTGGTACAAACTACAACTGCTGCTTCAATAGCTAGGATAAAAATCAAGCCTTTCATTTCCCGAGTTAAGCGACTTGCTTCCTTCTCCTTTTTCTTGACTTCTTTCTTTTCCTTTCCATAAGGGACAAAGAGCAGATAAAGGGTTAGCACCAAAAATCCAGCACTATAGGCTAGGAAGGTAGCTGTCCAACCAAAAGCTAACAACTGGCCGACTGCTAAGGTAATGAGAGAAGCTCCAACGACCTCTGCAGAACCACGTAACCCTAGCATCTGAATTCGCGTTTTTCCTTGATAGCGTTCACTGATAATAGAAATTGCCTTGGCATTGATCATCCCAACACCCAAACCAAAAAGAATCCGTGTCCCAAAGACAAAGGGATAACCTTGATACCAGAAGGGAGCCGTTCCACTCAGTGATAAAATCAATAATCCCAAACTAATCTGTATGCGCTCAGAAAATATTTTTTCTAAAAAACCATTTAGCAGTAACATGATCATAATTCCAAAGGATGGCAAGCTCGCCAAAAGCTCAATTTGTTCCTTAGGATAGCCTTGATAATAGTCAAACATGGCTGGCAGAGCACTCGAGATGGAAAAGGATGTAATCAAAACGAGGGAGAGAGCCAAAATACTGGCCCGTTCTAAAAATTGTTTCATGAAATCTCTTTCTATATTTCTCTTAATCTTCTACTTTTTTGATAGTTATCAAACAAGCAAGAAAAGAAGAAGCCTCTTTAGTGTACAGACTCCTTCTTAAACTCGAAAATGAATCCCTTGTGTCTTATACTCAATGAAAATCAAAGAGCAAACTAGGAAGCTAGCCGCAGGTTGCTCAAAGCACTGCTTTGAGGTTGTAGATGAAACTGACGAAGTCAGTAACCATATATACGGCAAGGCGAAACTGACGTGGTTTGAAGAGATTCTCGAAGAGTATTAGGATGACTTTCTCTTTATTTGCTTGATAAAGTAGAAGATAAATCCTGCCACCATATAGGCAACAAATATAATCAGACACCACTTGAACACGACATCCCACCCCTTGTTCACATTCAAAAAGAAGTAAGGGAAGGGACTGACCTTAGAATTAGGAACATCAAGTTTCAGTACCAAGCCATTAAAAAGAGCAAAAATCATATAAAGTAAGGGTAAAATTGTCCACACAACTGGATCCCAGATTTTGTATTGACCCTGTTTGTCAAAAAAGAGGGTATCTGCTAAAAACCAGAGGGGAACGATATAGTGGCAAAGGAAATTTTCTAGAGTATAAAAATTAGTCGCAATGGGCGCCAGGAGGAAATGGTAAATCACACAGGTAATCATGATACTCATAGTGACTCCACCTTTTAAGCGCAAGAGACTTGATCTTTGCCAGTTGTCACCTAAACGGCTCATAACCTTTAGGAGATAGAGCGTAAAAATCGCGACTAAAAGGTTGGACAGAACCGTATAATAGAGCAACATCCCAAAGCCACCATGCTTGGCGATTTCAAGATAAACTCCCGTAAAAGCCGCTAGAAACAAGAAGATACGGCTATAAAATACAAGTTTATAGTGTTTTGACATGCTTAAATTTTCTTCACAAACTCTGATTTGAGTTTCATGGCACCAAAGCCATCAATTTTACAGTCGATATTGTGGTCGCCTTCTACGATGCGGATATTTTTCACGCGCGTCCCTTGTTTCAAATCTTTTGGCGCACCTTTTACTTTCAAGTCCTTGATGAGGGTTACAGTATCACCGTCAGCCAATTTATTCCCGTTGGCATCGATAGCAACAAGGCCCTCTTCTACATCTGCAACTTCAGCAGGATTCCACTCATAAGCACACTCTGGGCAAACCAGTAGGGCACCGTCTTCGTAGACATACTCTGAGTTACATTTTGGGCAATTTGGTAGGTTGTTCATGGTTTCTCCTTATCATCATTCACTATTCTTTGAAAATCAAAATTTCTCGAACAGCAACTATTATACCTTAAAATCAGCATTTTGACAAATATAGAAAAAAACCGATATCAATCTATCGGCTTTTCTACATCTACATTCTTTTTTTAGCTTCTGCTTTGATTTTTTCAACTACTTCTTGAATGTTCAAGCCAGTTGTATCAAGGTAGACAGCGTCCTCTGCTTGTTTGAGAGGCGAAGTCTCACGATGACTATCCTTGTAGTCACGCGCAGCAATTTCCTCTTTTAGGGTTTCAAGGTCTGTTTCAATTCCCTTGGCAATATTTTCCTTGTAACGACGCTCTGCTCTTTCATCTACCGAAGCTACTAGGAAAATTTTCAATTCTGCTTGTGGCAATACAACAGTCCCAATATCGCGACCGTCCATGACAATCCCACTTTGCTGGGCAATCTCTTGTTGGAGAGAAACTAGTTTCTCACGAACTTCAGGAATCGCCGCAATAGCAGAAACGTGATTGGTCACTTCATTTTCACGGATAGGATGGGTAATATCCACATCTCCTACAAAGACAAGCTGTTCCCCAGTTTCTGAACGCCCAAAACTAATTGGATGCTGGTCCAATAAGTCTAAGAGTTCTTCAACTTGTTCAACTCCTAATTGGTTCCTGAGAGCCATGTAGGTCGCTGCACGATACATAGCACCTGTATCTAGGTAGGTGAATCCAAAATCCTTGGCAATAATCTTTGCGACCGTACTCTTGCCACTTGAAGCAGGACCGTCAATAGCAATTTGAATTGTTTTCATATCAACTCCTATTTGATTTTGACAACATCACCTGGATTAGCAAACCAAGATCCTGTAGCCATATGCCCAGGATTCAAAGCCTCTAACTGAGCAATCGAGATTCCTGCACGAGCGGCAATGGCTGCTTCTCCTTCTCCAGCTAAGACTTTTGTAGTTCCTTCTGGATCAGTTGGATGTTCTGAGCTACTAGATGACTCTTCTACCTTCTCCTCTGAACTAGAAGATGCCTGCTCTGAACTACTACTAGAAGTAGAAGAAACTTGCTCTACTTTTGTATCTGAATCGTGAAAATCTTTCAAGGCTGCCGTGCGATTACTCCCACCCGATGAAAGATAGATCAGAACAATAATCATCACGACTACAATCACAAAGAAAATACTTGCTAAAATAGTCAAGATACGATTAGCCAGCACTCCTCCACCTTGTTCTCTCTTACGACGTTCTGATCTTGTTTCTTCTTGATTCTCATAAATATCTTCTTGCCACGGTTCTTTTGCCATAACTTACTCCTTGTTTTTTTTTACTTTTCTTATTACAATATAAATATGAAAATTACACTTATACCTGAACGTTGCATTGCCTGTGGGCTTTGCCAAACTTATTCTGAATTATTTGATTACCACGATAATGGAATCGTGCGTTTTTACGATGACCCTGACCAACTAGAAAAAGAAATCTCTCCTAGCCAGGACGTCGTAGAAGCTGTTAGAAACTGTCCGACACGTGCCTTGATTAAAGATTAACTTTAATATCAACAAGAACGTTCCACTCCTTCTAGTTTAGCATATTTCCATGCAAAATTATAGTCTTTTCTCTTTATTTTTTTCTGTAAAATCAGGAAGGTCACTTTTTTCTTTGACGAGATAAAGTGGTCTTTTTTTAGTCTCTAGATAAATCTTACTAATATATTTGCCGAGAATCCCAATGGTCAAGAGTTGAATGCCTCCAAGAAAGAGAATAACAGCCATCAGAGAGGTCCAACCTGATGTCGGATTGCCCAAAATGAGAGTCCGAACCACAACAAAAAAGGTCATAAGCAGAGAAATAAAACAAGATAGGAGACCAGCCACAAAGGCGATAATCAAGGGAAAATCTGAAAAATTAACAATCCCTTCAATGGAGTAGAAAAAGAGGTGCCTAAAACTCCAACTGGTCTTGCCAGCCTGCCTTTCGACATTTGGATAGTCCAGATAGTGGGTTTTAAAACCCACCCAAGCAAAGATTCCTTTAGAAAAACGATTAGACTCGGTCAAACTTAAAATGGCATCGACTACAGACCTTCTCATCATGCGAAAATCACGAACACCTGACGGCAGGGCTACTGGACTGATTTTTTGCATGAGGCGGTAAAAGAGATTGGCGCAGAAACTGCGAAAGAAGGGTTCTCCCTCCCGACTAGTTCTCCGTGTTCCAACGCAGTCCAAGTCTGCATTCTGATCTAGTAAGGCTTTCATCTCAAGCAACATACTAGGAGGATCTTGGAGGTCTGCATCCATTACCACCACCAGATCTCCTGTCGCATATTGCAAACCTGCATACAGAGCCGCTTCTTTGCCAAAATTTCGAGAGAAAGAAATATAATGTACTGCCGGATTTTGCTCCCGATAGGCCTTTAAAAGTTCCAAGGTTCCATCGTTTGATCCATCATCGACAAAGACATACTCGATTTCTGTTTCCAAATCTGGAAGTAAAGTTTCCAAAGCCTGATAAAAAAGAGGAAGTACTTCCTCTTCGTTTAGACAGGGGACAATGATTGACATCACCATCTTAGTCTTCAAATCCATTTGGATGCTTGCTTTGCCAACGCCATGCGTCTTCACACATTTGGGTGATATCTAGTTCTGCTTCCCAATCGAGTTCTGCTTTGGCTTTTGCTGGATCTGAGTAGCAGGCTGCGATGTCACCTGGGCGACGGTCCACAATGCGGTAAGGAATGGGACGTCCCACTGCTTTTTCCATGTTTTGGATAATTTCAAGAACTGAGTAGCCTTTACCTGTTCCAAGGTTATAAACGTTTAGACCTGAACCTTTTTGAATTTTTTTCAAAGCTGCAACGTGACCTTTAGCTAAATCGACAACGTGGATATAGTCACGAACACCAGTTCCGTCTTCCGTATCGTAATCGTCTCCAAACACTTGCACTTGCTCTAATTTCCCAACGGCTACTTGAGTTACATATGGCAAGAGGTTGTTTGGAATACCGTTTGGATTTTCTCCCAAATCACCACTCTCATGGGCTCCGATTGGATTGAAATAACGAAGCAAGACAACATTCCATTCTGAGTCTGCTTTGTAAATATCCGTTAAAATTTCCTCTAGCATAAGCTTAGTGCGACCGTATGGATTGGTCACTGAAAGTGGGAAATCTTCCAAGATTGGCACTGTATGAGGATCTCCATAAACTGTCGCAGAAGAACTGAAAATGATGTTTTTACAGTTGGCTTCTTCCATGACTTTCAAAAGGCTAACAGTTCCTGCGATATTGTTGTCATAATAGGCAAGAGGGATACGGGTAGATTCCCCCACAGCCTTCAAACCAGCAAAGTGAATGACACCCGTTGGTTCTTCTTGCTTGAAAATATCTCTGAGAGTATCCGTATCACGGATATCTGCCTCATAGAAAGGCACTTCAACTCCTGTGATTCTTTCAACAACTTCTAAACTTTTACGGTTGCTGTTGACAAGGTTATCCACCACAACAACCTGATGACCTGCTTGGATTAACTCAATAACAGTGTGGGTTCCGATAAAACCAGCTCCACCCGTTACCAAAATCTTTTCTTGCATCTTCTTTCCTCGATTCTCGGATTTTTTCTTATTTTACCATTTTTGATAGGGAATGTCATTTGCCATCCTAGGGAGTGAGCTAAAATTTCAGTAAAATCTTATTCGCCTTTTACTCGTTTGACATAGTTTTCAATTGGGTAGTTTACTGGGTCCAAGGTCAATCCCTTTCCTTGGATAAGTTGGGCTAGATGGTAACCGATGATAGGACCCGTTGTGAGGCCTGATGAACCTAGGCCACTGGCTGCATAGACACCTTCTAAGCCAGGTACCTGTCCAAAGAAAGGTGAGAAATCACTGGTATAGGCTCGGATTCCTACACGCTCAGCTCTTGAAGTCGCTCTAACTAAAACTGGATAGTGAGGCAAGGCCGCCTCCTCCATTTGTTGGAGCAAGGTGTCATCCACCGTCAAATCAAATCCCATATCATTTTCATGGGTAGCGCCTAGGGACAATTTCCCACCTGCAAAAGGAATCAAATCCCACTCTCCTTCCGGCATGACAACAGGGTAGGATTCCATGTCTTGGTCAAGCTGATAATCTCGGAGTTGTCCTTTCTGAGGACGAACATCCACTTCATAACCTAAAGGCTCTAACAGGTGTCCCAACCAAGCTCCCGTCGCCAAAACAACCTGATCAAACACCTCTTCACCAATCTGGTAACCTGACGCTAAAGGTGTCAGACTCACTTTTTCTTTGACCAGCTTGACTTGACTAGCTTCTAGCAAACGATTCACTAAGAGTTGACCATCCACTCTTGCTCCACCAGAAGCATAGAGCAGGCGGTCAAATCCCTGTAAGCCAGGGAATAATTCATTAGCTGAGGCTTGGTCCAAAATAGCTAACTGACCTATTAAAGGAGATTCTTCCCTACGCTGCAGGGCTAGTTGATAAAGTTCTTCTAGCTTGGATTCGTCCTTCTTTAAGAGAAAAACTCCCGAACGCTGGTAAAAGTCAATCTCCTGCCCTGACTTCTCTAAATCAGCTAATAAATCCACATAAAAGTCAGCCCCCAAGCGCGCCATTTTGTACCAGGCTTTATTTCGGCGTTTGGAAAACCAAGGACTGATAATTCCCGCTGCGGCCTTGGTAGCTTGACCTTGTACATGGTCAAAAACGGTCACCTCTAGGTCACTTTCTTTCGAGAGGTAGTAGGCAGCTGTTGCTCCCACAATCCCTGCTCCGATAATGGCAACTTTTTTCATTGTCTTCACTTTCTAACTAGATATGGTGGAAAGGATTGGTCGATGCTTGACTAGGTACAATATCGATTGTCCAGCCTTTTTCCTCTTTCCATTGATTAAGAAGCTCTGCAATTTTTTCTACAAAAAGCACTTCGATATAGTGACCTGGGTCCAAGGCTAGCAAGCCATCAGACAGCATATCCTGAGCAGTGTGGTAGTAAATATCACCAGTGATATAGACATCCGCTCCTTTAGCTAAAGCATCCTTATAGAAAGACTGCCCGCTACCACCACAGATGGCCACTCTTGAGATAGGCTTCTGCAAATCGCTCTCTTGATAATGCACCATTCGAAGACTATCTAGACCAAAGACTTGCTTGACATTCTGGGCCAATTCCCCAAATGTCTGAGGCTGAACATTCCCAATACGTCCAATTCCACGTTCAGGGCCAGTTTCCTGCAGATAAGCCGTTTCCTCGATACCTAGCATCTGACAGAACCAATCATTGAGGCCATTTTCAACGATGTCAATATTGGTATGGCTGACATAAACTGCGATGTCATGCTTAATGAGATCAATGTAAATCTGATTTTGTGGACGGCTGGCTACCAAGTCCTTGATGGGACGGAAAATCGGCGCGTGCTTGACGATAATCAAGTCCACACCCTTTTCAATGGCTTCAGTCACCGTTTCTTCACGAATATCCAGAGCAACCATGACACTTTGGATATCCTTGTCCAAAGTTCCAATTTGCAGTCCACGGCTGTCTCCTTCCATAGAAAATTCTTGAGGACAATAAGCTTCATATCGGTTAATGACTTCACTTGCTAGCATGAAGAACCTCCTTGATGGCTTGAATTTTATCTACTAGAACTTGACGTTCTTCCAGATTTTTGTCTGGGATTTGTCCGAGGGCAAACTCTAGCTTAACAGCTTCTTTTTGCCATTTTTGGACAAAGACTGGACTAACTTCTTTGGACAAGAAAGGTCCAAAGCGAACATCACTAGCTGATAACTTCATTTCCCCTGCTTCCACAACCAAAATCTCGTAAAACTTGCCAGCTTCTTCTAAGATGCTTTCAGCTACAATCTGAAATCCGTTCTCTTGTAACCAAATACGCAAGTCGTCTTCACGATTATTGGGCTGGAGGATCAATCGTTCTACATTAGCTAACGTGTCCAATCCTTCTTCTAAAATCCTAGCAATCAAACGACCACCCATACCAGCAATGGTAATGACCGACACTTGGTCTGCCTCTTCAAAGGCTGCCAAGCCATTGGCTAAACGAACCTGGATTTTCTCCTTTAGACCGTGAGCCTCAACATTTTTGACAGCAGACTGATAGGGACCTTCCACCACCTCACCTGCAATGGCGCTTTTGATTTGGCCTCTTTCGACTAACTCGATAGGCAGATAAGCATGGTCACTTCCCACATCGAGTAAAATGGCTCCCTGTGGCACAAAGGAAGCCACTAATTCTAATCTCTTTGAAATCATTTTCTCTCACTTTCCAAAACTCTATTACCTCTTATTATACCACATTTCAGCTGGCAATCTTGTACCTAAAAAGACCGCAATCCACAGATTGCAGCCTTTCTTTATTTTCTGGATTGATAGCGACTAGTCAGGATGAAAATTACGGTAAAGACCAACATCATGACACCATAAACAGGTAATGTTTGTCCTGTTAAGGTTGAAATTTCAAGCAGTTTTTGGATTCTTGGGAAGAGAGCTGTGGCTAGGAAGCCTCCTACTGACCAAACAATCAAGAGGACTCGCCAGAGGGTGAATGGCATACAGGCTCTAAATACGGATAAGAAACCAATTGACCCCAAGAGATAATAGAGTAGGGTTGAGATTTCTAACTCAGACCAACCTTGACTACTTCCAAATATTTTCACAAAGAGGACGCTGAAGATAACCATAAGTGCACTTGGTAGAGCACGAAGCATAGATCTTCTGAGGAAGTTTGGCTCAACAGGTTTGATATTTCGCTCAAAAGTCAGAACGAATGGTGGGAAACCTTCCACGAACTGGTCAATCATGGTAATCTGGATTGGAATGAAGGGGAAAATCAAGATCCACTCAGACCGACCTAGTAAAGCACTGGCGATACAGATAACTGCGAGCAAGAAAGAATAGATGGTCTTTATCAAGAAAATCGGGGCGATGTGGGCAATGTTATTGACCACCCGACGACCTTCAAAGAGAATCTCAGGAACATCATTAAAGTCAGAGTTCAAGAGAACCAGATTGGCAATCTGACGTGTTGCCGGGTCTCCTTCCGCCATTACGATAGAGCAATCCGCCTCACGAAGGGCCAGAATATCATTGACTCCGTCTCCTGTCATAGCTGTTGTATGACCCGCTTTTTTCAGCGTTTGGATGATGAGTTTCTTTTGATGAGGGGAAACACGTCCGAAAATAGCTGTCTCCTCAGCCATATCAATCAATTCCTCATCCGTAATTTTCGAGCAATCTACATAGCTGTGATAGTCTGCAAAACCAGCCTTCTGGGCAATGCTGGACACCGTAACTGGATTGTCACCAGAGATAATCTTGAGCCCCACTTCCTGAGAACGGAGATAGTCCAGCGTCTCTGCCGCTCCCTCTCGAATAGGGTCCAAGATTTCCAGCAAGGCTAGAGCCTGAATATCAGATGGTTTCTGTGGTTTGTAATGGTCTAATTTCTCCTGACTGAGAGCTAAGACCAAGACACGTGACCCTCTCTCCAAGGCCTCCCTGGCTTCGGGGACTTCAGAGTCCAGCAACATCTCAGGGGCACCTAAGAAAACTGTCCCCAGACCTCCTAACTCCATGGCTCCCCACTTGCGGTCGCTTGAGAAAGGCAGATTAGAAATCATAGGATAAGTAACTTCTCCCACAAAACGCTGTCGAATAGCTTGAGCAGTTGGATTTTTATCCTCACTATGGGCTATGTAGCTAGTCAGGATGCTGGCAATAGCCTCTTCACCATAAGTTGGCGTCAGCGGAAGAACGGCCTCTACCTGCATCTTTCCTTGGGTGATGGTACCTGTCTTGTCCAAACAGAGCATATCCACGCGCGCCAGAGTTTCAACAGAGTACATCTCCTGCACCAAGACCTTTTTCAAGCCCAGCTTAATCACCGCAGTCAAGAGCGAAGTGATGGTCAAAAGGGCGATTCCTTTAGGTAACATCCCCAAAAGGGCTGTCGATGAATTTACAACGGATGACTTGAGAGGTAGGCCTTTTAAAAGCAAAGCTTCTAGCAAGAGAGCCAGACCAAAGGGAATGATAATCTTCCCAGTAAAACCAGCTAGCTTGTCCAGCGATTTCATGATACGGGAGTTGATCGGTTTCACAGTTTTGGCTTCCAGCATGAGTTTGGCAGCATAGTTGTCAGCACCGACATGGTGGACTTGAGCCAAAACTGACCCACTTGCTAGGAAGCTTCCTGACAAAAGCAAGGCGTCAACTTCCTTTTGCACCAAATCACTTTCCCCCGTCAACATGGCTTCATTGACTTCCGCAAATCCTTCCAGAACCAAGGCATCACTGGGAATCTGCTCCCCAGCAGACAAACGAATGACGTCTCCTAGCACCAATTCTTCAGGATTGAGGGCAACTTCCTGTCCATCACGAATGGTTTTGACCTTTTCCTTGGTCATGAGATTGAGCTTATCTACCATGTGTTTAGCCCGCAGCTCGGTCACAATACCAGAAAAGGCGTTAAAGCAGATAACAGCAAAGAAGACCAGATTGCTCCAAGCCTGCACAAAGGCTAGTGCCAAAGCAATAGCAAAGTTCAAAGCATTAAAAAGAGTAAAGACATTTCGTTTAACGATTTGCCAAGTGCTGGTACTAGCCGATGCGGTAAAATCATTGACCAAGCCCTTAGCCTGTCTTTCCTTGACTTCTATTTGGGTTAATCCCATAATCTTATTTTTATCCATAAATTCTATCATATCATTTTTTCTAAAAGAATTCTAATCTCATCCCAAATATGCACCTAGTCAAGGGAAAAAGTTTGCCAGCCCTCCTTTGATAAGGTATAATATTAACAAGAAAAGAATCGAAGGAGATCGCATGTTTTATACTTATTTACGTGGATTGGTTGTATTGCTACTATGGTCCATCAATGGCAATGCCCACTACCATAATACCGATAAAATTCCTAATCAAGATGAAAATTATATCCTGGTTGCGCCTCACCGCACCTGGTGGGATCCAGTTTATATGGCCTTTGCGACTAAGCCAAAACAGTTCATCTTTATGGCCAAAAAAGAACTCTTTACTAACCGTATTTTTGGTTGGTGGATTCGTATGTGTGGTGCCTTTCCTATCGACCGTGAAAATCCTAGCGCCTCTGCCATAAAATATCCTATCAATGTCCTAAAAAAAAGTGACCGCTCTCTCATCATGTTTCCAAGTGGAAGCCGTCACTCAAACGATGTTAAGGGTGGCGTAGCCCTGATTGCCAAAATGGCCAAGGTTCGTATCATGCCAGTTACCTACACAGGTCCCATGACTTTGAAGGGCTTGGTTAGCCGTGAACGTGTCGACATGAACTTTGGAAATCCAATCGATATTTCAGACATCAAGAAAATGAATGATGAAGGAATCGAAATGGTTGCAGACCGTATCCAAACAGAATTCCAACGTCTGGACCAAGAAACTAAACAATGGCACAACGATAAAAAACCGAACCCACTCTGGTGGTTTATCCGCATCCCTGCCCTCATCCTTGCCATTATCCTTGCTATCTTAACCATCATCTTTAGCTTTATCGCAAGCTTCGTCTGGAATCCAGATAAGAAAAGAGAGGCTCTTGGTTAAAAAATACAACAATCCCTTGGCAAAAGCCAAGGGATAATTCTTTTATTTGATTTTCCATTTTTGTGCCAACCAGCCGGAAAAGGCTAGAAATCGCTCAGCCACTTGTTCATGGTGCCCATAAGGATCAAAGACAAACTGACCTTTCGGATAGCGTTTTTGAAGATCGGTATGGATCTGTTCAGCATAGGCTGGTGCTTGAGCCAAGCGATTAATATGGTGTGCTCCTTCTGTTTGACCATTCTGTAAATACAGCAAACAATCCAAATTTTTCACATTCTCATCCTTGCAGTAAGTCACAAAATCAGGATACCAAAAGGAACCGCAGATCGAAAAGACACAGGAAACCTTGTCAAAGCTGAAAAGACTGTAGACTGCCACCAAACCACCTAGTGAATAACCTCCATAAGCAAGGCGAGTTTCGTCCAGACGATAAAGCGAGTGCAGCTTATCTAAAAGACCTCCAAATAAATGTTCATGATAGGCATTTGCCTGACCGCCAAAATCTGGAGCCCCATCTCTCAGAGCAGCTGCTTTCCAAGGAGTGTAGTCATCTAGGCGATTTTTAGAGGTCAAGCCCACTAAAATCACAGATTCTGAAAGGGACGATAGGAAGTCCAAGTTTCCATCATTCAAGAGAATCGCTGGATAGATTTGATTGGGATCATAGGTTGAAGGAAGACTGACCTTGACTTGGATTCCTTCCCAATCAAACTCATTATTTATTGATAAAGTCATTGATTTTCTCAAGGGAATCAATCACTGCTGGACCGTAATCCATCAACTCATCGTAAGATATAGTCATGATTTTTTGATTCTTAATAGCAGGAACGCTTTCCAAAACAGCATTTGCCTTCATCAACTCTACTGCTTTTTCATCCAATTTTTTATTGCGATCGCTGGTTACATAGATAATCAATTCAGGATCCATTGACACGAGGTTTTCCAAGGTCAAGCCTGATGTCCCCGTAGCAACGTTTGTATAACCAAGTTGGTTCAGCAAACTTTCTTGCAAAGCAGACTTGTAGGCACCGAAGGTTTCATCATTATAAGCAACCATAATCAAAGCCTTTTTCTTTTCACCTTGGCTTGCTGGATTTGCTTTCTTAACAGCGTCAATTTTAGTTTGTAATTGGGCTGCGTATTCATTGGCCTTGTCCTGAACATTAAAAATCATTCCAAGATTTTTGACATCTTCTACGATATTCCCCAAATCTTGCTGAATTGTTGAGAGAGAAGCTTTTTGAGTATAAACTGGGATTTTGTTTTCATTCCAAGTGCTAACTGTCCCCAAGGATTTTTCAGAAAACATCATGTTTCGACCCATCACAGCGTCTGGCTCATAAGAAAGGACTGTCTCTTGTGAGACTGTTTTTTTATCCCCAATTTGAGGAATCGTCGCAATCGCGTCCTTGTATTTGTCCGTCACAGCATTGTCTGGATTGAGCATGCCAACAATTTTATCCTTCAACCCCAACTCCAATAAGATTTCAGTGGTTGAAAGATTGTTGGTGATAACTTTTTCAGGTGCCTTGTCAAAGACTTGTTCGACTTCATTTCCCTTAGCATCATAAGTTTTGATAGTTAGCGGATAAGTCGTCTCTGCGTTAGCCTTTTGACTTGTTTCTGTACTAGACTGTGTGGTAGCCTTTTCTGTAGTAGTGTTACCACAAGCTGCCAAAGTTAAGGTAGCTACTGTTACGAGTAAAATACTGAGTGTTTTTTTCATCTTGTTTTCCTTTTCATTCTTATAAATAGTGAATCATGGCTTGCTGATCCTCGGTCCAAGTAACCTGACTTTGAACTCCGTATACAGTTTGCAATGACTCAGGGGTGATGGTCTCCTTTGGAGTCCCTTGGTAAAGGATTTCCCCCTCTTTCATCAGATAGAGATAATCCGAATAGCGACAAGCAAGTTGAATATCATGTAGGACAGCTAGAACATTGACCTTGAGATTTTTCACAATGGCTAACAAGTCTAGCTGATACTTGATATCCAGGTGATTGGTTGGTTCGTCTAGGAGTAAGAGAGTCGGTTCTTGCGCCAAGGCGCGGGCTAATAAGACTCGCTGTTTCTCTCCCCCTGACAGAGACGAATAGAGACGAGTTTTCTTCTCAAGCATATCCACCTTAACGAGAGCATCTTGAACGAGTGTAAAATCTCTTTCCCTTTCCTTCTGTAAAAAAGAGAGGTGGGGAGTTCTTCCCAGCAAGACGATTTCCTCAACTGTACAATCAAACTGCAGCTGGTTAAACTGGGTGACAACTGCCATTTGCTTGGCTGTTTCTTTGAGCCTCCATTGTTCCAGAGGCTTTCCATCTAGGCTTATCAAGCCTTTGTCCGCCTTTTCCTGACGATAGAGGAGTTTAAGTAGACTGGTTTTCCCGCTTCCATTTGGTCCTAATATCGTGTGAAATTGATTCCCTTCAACCTTAAGAGAGACTCCTTTGAGGATTTTTTTCTCTCCCAGTCCAAAATGGATATCCTGACAAATCAAGTCCATATCAGGCCCTCACCTCCCTTCGCCTACCTCCAACAATGTAGATAAAGAAGGGAGCACCTACTAAGGCTGTGAAAATACCAATAGGAAGCTCTGCGTTTGGAATGATGATACGAGAGAGTACGTCTGCCCAGATGACAAAGAGGGCACCCAGCAAGGTTGCAACGGGAAAAAGCCTCTTGTAATTCGTTCCTACTAACCCTCGAGCTAAATGTGGAGTAATCAGACCGACAAATCCAATAATTCCACATGTTGCCACTAAGACTGCTGTCAGCACAGCCACCATGGTCACATAAAGATACCAATAAAAGCGTAAGGGAATTCCCAAAGTTAAAGCAGCCTCATCTCCCATCATCATCGCATTGAAAACACGATACTGAGTAGAGAAAAATAGAAAGGCCATTCCTGCTACCATAGTTGGCAGGACCAAGTCTGCCCAGGAAGTCCCAGCAAGCGAGCCCATTGTCCAAAACTTAATGGTCATCACACTATCCGCATTAGCTCCGACTGAGATAATAAAGTTGGAAAAAGCCAGAAAGAGAGCGTTGACTACCGTTCCTGATAAGATCAGACTAGAAGTCGTCATTCTTCCCTGCATAGAGGCAATGATGAGGACAGCAATTGTTGCCAAAATAGCTCCAAGAAAAGCTCCAAGGCTAATCATCACTTTTAAACCAAGAATGATGCTCAAGGTTGCACCTAGAGTTGCACCTGCAGATATTCCTAAGACATAAGGCTCTGCGATGGGGTTGTTCACTGTAGACTGCATCACGCTACCACACATAGAAAGGCCTGCTCCTACTATCAGACCTAACAATACTCGGGGGAATCTCATGTTCCATACAATGGCAAGAGTAGACTTGGAAACCTCTCCTATCTCAAGAGGAAATCCCAACCTGCTCAAAATAATCCGATAGGTATCTCCTAGATCAATCGCAACAGATCCCATTGAAACTGCTAGAAAGAGAGAAATCCCTAAAATACCTAGCAAAATAACTAAAAGTAACAGAAATTGCTGGTCTTGTCGGCTTCCAGAAAATTTGGAAAGCATGCAAACCTCCTTTGATAGAATATTAAAAATTTAGAAAATTCTCATGAAAAGTATACCATATTTTCAACTGTGTAACAAGCTATGGAAAAAATACAATTAAAATCAGAAAAATTATGGTTGGTTTTTCCATACAGTGCTAGGAACCGTAACCAAAGATAATACTTGAGTATATCGAGGTAAGGTGCCTACGCAAAAAGCCCTCTGAAGTCAGAGAGCTAATTTGAACTCGGGCTAAAATCCTAGTGAAACAAAAAAATCTACACGATCAGAAAAGTCTCTATCGTGCCATTTTCATACATGATGTATAGTCCAAGTACAATGAATACTAAGGGCACAATGATTCGCTCGTATTTTTCAATTGTCTCGAATATTAACGGAATAGAGGATAACACCCGACTAATCTCGCATAAGATAATTATGCCGATTACAAACACAAGCAACGCCACGAGGGTCTGTGACCAATCTAACGAAGCAAAATAAGGTATATAGATACCTAAATTATCTCCGCCAGACGCAATTGTTAGCAATGTAACTGTCCAAAACAGTTGATTTGCCTTGCTTTGTTCTAATCTTTCAATAATTTCTTCCTCTTCTTCCTCTTCTTCCTCACCTTCTCCAACAATTGCAAAGCGAATCCCTAAATAGATAGGGATTAAACCAAGCAATCCAACCATCCATTCTTCAGGCACAAAATTAACGACATAAGCAGCAACTAAACTCGCCCCTACAAGTAAGCCTGTGCCTAGATATTGCCCCGCATAAATATGCCATTTTTGTTTATTCTGTGATAGCTGTGCAAATAAAATAAATAAAATAATTAAATAATCGATACTGGTGGAAATATAAACACCAATAGCAGATATGATTGTCTGTCCCATAAAAAACCTCCTGTATTGGTCAGTAATAAATCAGCAGATTTTAGGAGAGCACAGACACATTAATTTAGCTATCGCTAGTGGGTAATGTCGAACATAGGAAAGCATTTTACTCCTCCTCAAAAAGTAGTTACAAAGTAATTTCTAACTGGAATTCGGTGACCACTTCCATGTAAAGTATAACATACTATACTTTACTTCGTAAAGTGTGGGCTCTCCGAGGGGGCTTGCAGACAGCTACTCGGCTTTTCAAGCCGAGTAGCTACGCACCTTTATGGTGTAATTAGCTGATACAATTTGAGGTTTTTGTAGTCTCCAAAATTGTGACCGATAAAACCTCAATAAAAAAGCCCTCTGAAGTCAGAGAGCTGATTTGAGCTCAGGCTAAAATCCTAGTGAAAAAGATGGAACTCCTTGTGTTCATCGAACACGGTGTCGTTTCCCTATTTTCATACGGATTTCTTACGCCCTTAGCATCATGATTCTTGCTGGATAAACCTTTTATAGACTAGGTGACGAGGCGAAGATCGTACGAAAATTTCAGTGAAACAAAAAAATCTCCCCAAAGGGAGATCCTTCTGGTTTATTTTCCCTTACAATGCTAGGAACCGTAACCGAAGATTATACTTGAGTATATCGAGGTAAGGTGACAACGTAAAAAGCCCTCTGAAAATCAGAGAGCTACAGTCTTGCTGGATAAACCGTTTATAGACTAGGCGACGAGGCGAAGATTGTACTAATGGTACATCGAGCCGAAGCCAACGAAGTATAGAAACGGTTTAGACGCAAGATTAGCGACGAAGTCCTAGAGAGTTGATCAACTCACGGTAACGGTTAACGTCGTTTTTACGCAAGTATGCAAGCAAGTTACGACGGCGACCGATTTTTTTCATCAATCCACGGTAAGTAGCGTGGTCTTTTTTGTGTTGTTTGATGTGTTCGTTAAGGTGGTTAATTTCCCAAGTAAGGACAGCAACTTGAACCTCTACTGAACCTGTATCACCTTCGTGACGTGCATATTGTGCAATGATTTCATTTTTTTTCTCTTTTGAGATTGCCATGATGTTTCTCCTTTTTATTTGGCTTCATCCGAGTGACAGGTTGGCATGCCTGCAACCAAGAAGAAGTTATTTGTCTTTACGACAATCCCTATTCTACCAATAACTAACTTCTTTGTCAACAGATTTACTTTCTTTCTCTTTGCTTCACTAGCATCATTAAGAGTATCAACTTCTTCTAATATTACCATATCTGATTGCCAACACCTTTCCAACAAGGAAATTCAAAAAATTCTACAAAATCCTTGAAAAATCTCACAATCATGCTATAATAATCCATAGAGACAAGTCACTTAGTCCCTTTCTACTAGAGAGTGCGTGGTTGCTGGAAACGCATAGAGAGCCTAAACTGATACTACTCTTGAGTTTTTTATGAAAACATAAAACGGCGGCCACGTTAGAGCCAATCAGAGGTGTCCCTCTCTTTTGAGGTACATAAATGAAGGTGGAACCACGTTGCGACGTCCTTTCGAGGAGGTCGCTTTTTGTTTTTCTAGCTTTCACAATCCTCTGTCCCTGTTTTTAAAATAGGGTTCACACATTCGTCAATAATATAAGTAAGGAGAACATCATGATTAACATTACTTTCCCAGATGGCGCTGTTCGTGAATTCGAATCTGGCGTGACAACTTTTGAAATTGCCCAATCTATCAGCAATTCTCTAGCTAAAAAGGCCTTGGCTGGTAAATTCAACGGCAAACTCATCGACACTACTCGTGCCATCACTGAAGATGGAAGCATCGAAATCGTGACACCTGATCACGAAGATGCCCTTCCAATCTTGCGTCACTCAGCAGCTCACTTGTTCGCCCAAGCAGCTCGTCGTCTTTTCCCAGACATTCACTTGGGAGTTGGTCCAGCCATCGAAGACGGCTTCTACTACGATACTGACAACACAGCTGGTCAAATCTCTAACGAAGATCTTCCTCGTATCGAAGAAGAAATGCAAAAAATTGTCAAAGAAAACTTCCCATCTATTCGTGAAGAAGTGACTAAAGATGAAGCCCGTGAAATCTTCAAGAATGACCCTTACAAGTTGGAATTGATTGAAGAACACTCTGAAGACGAAGGTGGTTTGACTATCTATCGTCAGGGTGAATATGTGGACCTTTGCCGTGGCCCTCACGTTCCATCAACAGGTCGTATCCAAATCTTCCACCTTCTCCATGTAGCAGGTGCTTACTGGCGTGGAAATAGCGACAATGCTATGATGCAACGTATCTACGGTACAGCTTGGTTTGACAAGAAAGACTTGAAAAACTACCTTCAAATGCGTGAAGAAGCCAAAGAACGTGACCACCGTAAACTTGGTAAAGAGCTTGACCTCTTCATGATTTCACAAGAGGTTGGTCAAGGACTTCCATTCTGGTTGCCAAATGGTGCGACTATCCGTCGTGAATTGGAACGCTACATCGTAGACAAAGAGTTGGCTTCTGGCTACCAACACGTATACACTCCACCACTTGCTTCTGTTGAGCTTTACAAGACTTCCGGTCACTGGGATCATTACCAAGAAGACATGTTCCCAACTATGGACATGGGTGACGGGGAAGAATTCGTCCTTCGTCCAATGAACTGCCCGCACCACATCCAAGTCTTTAAACACCATGTTCACTCTTACCGTGAATTGCCAATCCGTATCGCTGAAATCGGTATGATGCACCGCTATGAGAAATCAGGTGCCCTCACAGGTCTTCAACGCGTACGTGAAATGTCTCTCAACGACGGTCATCTCTTTGTGACCCCAGAACAAATCCAAGAAGAATTCCAACGTGCCCTTCAGTTGATTATCGATGTTTATGAGGACTTCAACTTAACTGAATACCGCTTCCGTCTCTCTCTTCGCGACCCTCAAGATACTCACAAGTACTTTGATAACGATGAAATGTGGGAAAATGCCCAAACCATGCTTCGTGCAGCTCTTGATGAAATGGGCGTGGACTACTTTGAAGCCGAAGGTGAAGCAGCCTTCTACGGACCAAAATTGGATATTCAAGTTAAGACCGCTCTTGGAAAAGAAGAAACTCTTTCTACTATCCAACTTGACTTCTTGCTTCCAGAACGCTTCGACCTCAAATACATCGGAGCTGATGGTGAGGAGCACCGTCCAGTTATGATCCACCGTGGAGTTATCTCAACTATGGAACGCTTCACAGCTATTTTGATTGAGAACTACAAGGGTGCCTTCCCAACATGGCTTGCACCACACCAAGTAACCCTCATCCCAGTATCTAACGAAAAACACGTGGACTACGCTTGGGAAGTGGCTAAGAAACTCCGTGACCGCGGTGTCCGTGCAGATGTAGATGAGCGCAATGAAAAAATGCAGTTCAAGATTCGTGCTTCACAAACAAGCAAGATTCCTTACCAATTAATCGTTGGGGACAAGGAAATGGAAGACGGAACAGTCAACGTTCGTCGCTACGGCCAAAAAGAAACACAAACTGTCTCAGTAGATGATTTTGTTCAAGCTATCCTAGCTGATATCGCCAACAAATCACGCGTTGAGAAATAAGAGATAAAACCTGGGATAAAATCCTAACTACCTAAAAAGCAACAACTGAAACAGCTGTTGCTTTTTATATTTTATTTAATCCGAGCTAGTAGTGATTGACCAAACCACCACACAAGATTTGCTTTCATGAGTTAGATAAGGTCAATATCCTCAATCCTTGTCTGCTTCATTTTCTTTTACGAGATCTTTTTGTGAATCTTTTTCAGAGAGTTTTTGATCGATATACTTGTTAATGGTTTCATAAAATTCCTTGGTCGTATCACTGTCTAATTTTGTCGAATTATGAACTTGATTGACTTTCAATTGAACAGATTGAATACCGTAAGAGGCTTGTTTTTGGTGGAGCGTCTCTAATTCTTCTTCTGAAATCGGATCTCCAACAACCGTCAAGACCAACTCATTGTTTCTTGATTTGTAGACTTGATTGATGACCGTATGATTGGCGAACTCTTTTCCTACAAACTGTTTGATTCCTTCTTTTCGCGCTTGATCTATCGTCAGAGTGACTGCTGAATAGCTGGCTGGAAGAATCAATAATACAATCAAGGATATCAATCCAATTCTCATTTTAATGTTTAGCTCTTTAAATGAACTTAAGGGAGATTTTCTCATCATAATTCTTGTTCCAACAATGTTGATTAGCATGATAAAGACACAGTTGATCAAGAAAAGATAAAGAGCTCCAAATAAAAATCGTACATTTCCATTAGCTAAACCGTAACCTGCAGTACAGATAGGTGGCATCAGAGCTGTTGCGATGGCTACTCCTGGTACGATATTGTTTGCTTCTTTTTTCCTTGAACCAATGAAACCTGCTATCCCACCAGCAATAGCAATGAGAACATCCCAAATGGTTGGAGAGGTTCGTGCGATCAACTCGCTACTTGCATAAGACAAGGGAGAAATCCAGAAATACAGAGTCGAGACAAGCAAACTGACCAACACTTGAGTCAATAAAACCTCTAGAGATTGCTTGATTAAACGCGTATCAAAAATAGCTAAACCGAATCCCAGTCCAACAATCGGTGTCATGAGAGGTGAAATCAGCATGGCTCCAATAATGACAGCTGTTGAATTCATATTTAGACCGATAGAGGCTATAAAAATCGCACACATCAAAATCACTGTATCTCTTAATCGAACATGAAGATCATCATATAATTTCTCACGATATTCACGTGTTGAATAATTGGCAGTCATTTGTCC